>JAFCZU010000135.1 GCA_019314185.1 Deltaproteobacteria bacterium
CCAAAAGAAAAATGGGTGTTAATATCAAACAGATATGAAAAGCAAAAGAGACAATGGTAAATACCGGTCTTTGTCTCATATATTGATTATTGAAGGGTATTAACCAGTGTATAATAGATGCTACACTATGTTTCAGGGACATGTGCGGGAGCAGAGTTATATCCTTTGTAGCTCCGGACAACACGCAGTATATTTTATACAGACTTCCGCCGATAAATATTATAAAGGCTATCCATACAAGCGGCCCGCTGACGAATTCATACATTTACTTTTCCCCCTTTTGAAAATATTATTTATAACTTTTAGTTTTATATTTATCTTGCTAAAATAAAGATATTACCTGTTAGCTTGATTTTATATATCGCTTAACAAAACTACTTTGCGATAATATTTTCCGCCTTGTACGCCGCATATCATTACCTTGGTTCCATCAGGAGATACAACAGGATTCCACAGAGACTCATATTCTTTACCGTTGATTTTGCCGTTAACCATAACATAATACTTGCCGTTTTTTTCAACTTTGCAGATTACCTTATTGCCGATGAAAGCAGGCGGCCAGATATTATCTAAACCATCGCTAAGCACGTTTCCGTCAACAACAAGAAACCAGTTGCCGCTGTCTTTTGCAATTGCGGCTACCTTTCTGCCGTCCGGGCTGAAATCTGGTTTTAGAATACATTCATTAAATGTAGCTGACCAGGGCTGGCCATTAACGGCAATTGTCCATTTGGCAAAAGATGGAGCAACTGCTGCCGCAATATTGTTGCCATCAGGACTGTATGTTTGATGCTTACCAGGAACCACTGGCCGTCCTTCCTGACCGGGACAGATATTTCATCGCTGTTTGTGGGATGAAAAACAGGTTCCCATGTACAGCCGAATTTTTCATTCCAGGGTGTTCCGTTTACAAGAATGCTGTATTCACAAATATTATTCCTGTATTCCGCGGCAATATTTTTGCCGTCATTGCTGATAGTCAGGCCGTAAACATCAACATAATTATCATTCCATGGCTTTCCGTTTACGACTACCGACCAGGTGCCTTTCGTAAATGCGTTAACATCAGCCTGGGCAAGAGGAAGTGTCTGAGCTATTGCAACCAAAGTTTTTCCGTCGGGGCTTACTACGTGACTTGCTATGCTTTCCAGGTTAACAGAGCATTCCCACGTCTTTCCATCTACCGTTATTCCGTAAACGCCATCCTGTTTAGTGGTGGCTGCTATAACCTTGCCGTCAGCGCTGAATTTGGTATCCCAGATATACTCATACATGTTTTCCCATGCTTTTCCATCCACAGCCATGGTCCATTCCATGTCCTTTGTCACAAGCGCGGTCAGGCGGCCGTCAGGGCTGAACCGGGAATACCATATTTTTTCAAAGGGTTCTTCTCCCCACGTCTCTTTATTGACAGCTATGTTGAATTCGCCTTCCCCCACTTTTACAATAGAGGCTATCTTCTCACCGTCGGAACTGATGTAAGGCTCCCAGACATCTTCATATTGTTCTTTCCACTTTGAAGTGTCGGCAATTACTTTTTCTTTACTTTCCCAGTCCCATTTTTCTGAATTAACCATTCCCCACCTCCTTGTTTTCTACGCATTGGAGCCTAATATCTTTTGCCTCCAATGTTGCGAGACCTTTGCAAAACGTCCCTTTTTGCCCGATTACCGCAGCAGGCAAAATTGAACATTTTTCAAAGGTTTCGTTACCATTTCCATAATTATTATTTCGAAAGTTAAATTCGATAAAAATTAGACGAACATTAATCGATTTTTATATAAAGGTCAAGTCAAAAGAACAGGTGGAAAATAGTTGTTTGGTAAAAGTTAAATATATACATTTCATTTTGACGTTTTGGCAATATATGATTAAAAAACTTCATTTGTAATTACTCAGGCAGATAGGCTGAAGACTAAAGGCTTTTAGGAAAAAGGCTCACAAACCAAATATATAACATAGCCATTCAAGCATACTATCCCAAACACAGCTTTTGATGTTGGAGAGATATCAATACCTTTCAGCCTACAGGCAAACACCCTGAGCAGTTACCATTTTATCTTTTTGCAGAAACGGTTGTATTGGTTTTTTCTTGACAGACATATGCTGATTTGTTAGAAAAAAAATTTATAAATGGATAAAAAACAGGGAATGAGTAATGTTAGACATAATGATATAAGCGGGAGGCATTTTGGAATGAAAAAAAATAAGACAGCATTATTTGTTATGGTAACAGGTTTGGCGTTTCTTTTTATTTTTGGCGTGGCATATGCTCAGGATGATATAACCTCGTTGAAACACGATGCCTTTATAGAACGTAACAGACCTGCGGCCGTTTTCCCGCACTCACTTCATGCTGATGAGGCTGGAATCGATTGTTTAGAGTGTCACCATATATATGACGAAGCTGGTGAAAATATATGGGATGATTCTTCTGAAAGCGAGTGCGCAGAATGCCATAAAGTTGAGGCAGAGGGTAAGACAATGTCGCTGATGAAGGCATTTCATGTAAATTGCAAGGGGTGTCATGAAAAAGAAAATAAGGGACCGCTTACATGCGGTGAGTGTCATCCCAAATAAAAAGAGTAACCGTGGCATAATATAGGTAAGCGTTCACGGAACGTTGAAATTGGAAATCAGGTAACACTTTAGCTTTTAAAAACGGATTCAAACTTACGAATTCGTTTTGAACTGCAGAATATCGAACAAGGAATTATGAATGTCGAAGTAAGGTATTCTATCATTTTTAATCTTTAAAAAGATAGCTTGCCGGGGTATAGTCGTAGGCGACGCCTGGAGCGTAGCGATTCCACACTTCATCATTCGAAATTCCTTGTTCGATATTCAAATAATGCTTTTTCGAATCAGCAATATTTCTACGAAATTAGAAATTTGGTCTCCATACTTTTATGATGAGTTTTCGCAATTATTCCCCTCAATTTCTACTTTCAAGTTTCAAGCTCTAAACAGCTACCATTTTAGCAGCAGCTTCCAAAGCCATCATATATCCCTGAACACCAAAACCAGAAATTTGAGCGGTCGCCACATCGGCTACCATGGACTTATGACGGAAAGATTCTCTCTTATAAATATTGGATAGATGCACTTCAATTACAGGTATGTCTAACAAAAGAAGCGCATCACGGATTGCGATACTCGTATGTGTATATGCGGCCGGATTGATGATCAGCCCTTTGTATTTTCCTGGAATTTCGTGGACCTTTTCGACAATAGCCCCTTCATAATTAGATTGAAATGTATCTACATCAATTCCAAGCTTTTTCCCCAGTTTTTCCAGTTTTGAATTAATCGCTTCAAGAGTATCTTTTCCGTAAATATCCGGCTCTCTTTTTCCCAGCATATTTAAATTTGGACCGTGAATTACCATGATTTTCTGTATGTTTTTTCGCTGTTTCATTGTACATGCTCCGTGTAAATATTGATGAATTCGTAAAAAGTCGCATTCATCAGGTGTTAGGTGTTAGGTGTTAAGTGTTAAGTGTTAAGATAAAATATTTAATTGTCATATCAAAATTAATGGAATTAACGGCTTGATAAAACAGATAATTATTTTAACCTGACCTCCGACCTCTGAACCCTTGAAAAGATGAACGTCGAACGTCCAACATCGAACGTCCAACATCGAATTTTGAATGATGATGTCGCTTCGCTCTTCAATTTAAAAAACAACAACCGTGAACAGTTAAACCGTTAACCAATATGAGTATGTATTTCCACGCTGGAGCATGGGAACGAGATGAATTTGGAAACAAACGGAACAGAGCGACTCCATAACTTTAGGCACTTTACTCTTGAAACCCGACTAATTATCCCCCGATTTTTTTCTTAAAACTTGCTATTGTTTTTTTATAATCAGAGCTGCCAAAAATTGCTGATCCCGCCACAAAAACATCCGAGCCTGCAATTGAAATGTTTTCGATGTTTTCTTCGCATACTCCGCCATCTATTTCGATCATGGTGGACAGATTTCTGCTCTTAATCATACCGCTAAGGGCTGTGATTTTTTCGAGGGTGTTTGTTATAAATGTCTGGCCGCCAAATCCGGGATTAACACTCATTATCACGACAAGATCAATATATTCCAGAATCCAGTCCAGCGATGAAAGAGAAGTTGAAGGATTCAGCGCCACGCCTGCGCGCAATCCGGATTCTTTTATTATCTGTATGGTTCTGTTTAAGTGAATACAGGTTTCTATATGTACGGAAATCACAGAAGCCCCGGCTTTTGCAAAATCATTAATGTAGCGGTCGGGCTCTTCAATCATAAGATGCACATCAATTGGAAGCGATGTGACATCCCTTGCTGCTTTAACGATTAAGGGACCCATTGTAATATTCGGGACAAAATGACCATCCATTACATCCACGTGAATCCAGTTCGCACCCGCATTTTCAACCGATTTTATCTCATCGCCAAGCTTTGCAAAATCAGCGGACAGTATTGATGGAGCAATAAATTTCATGATAATATCTCCTAAAAACATAAGTGTTATGGATTAGTTAAAGTTCTCTGCTTTGATCAACTCATCATTCTCATAAAGAAGGAAGGTTGAATCATTATTCTCGGGAATAAAAAGCCAGACTTCCTCTCCCGGTTTAACATAATTATCAAAAAGATCTGTTGAAAATCCGGAGCTGATAAGCCTTGCCAGAATATGTTTTTTTAAAAACCCGTTTTTGAGCCTGTACCTGAAAAGACTGACAGGCTTAACGTCGAATAAATATTGATGGTTTTTATTGTCGATTTTCCTGTTTATTTCAATGTTAACATATGTTTTCTTGAGTATGCGTTGACCTGATAACGGTTCCTGCATGACAACAACCTTTTCGGGCTTATCTTTGTGTGAAGAATATTTTATTTCTCCTAACAAAAGATTATTTCTTTCAATCAATAGTATCGCGTCTTCCAAAAAGAGTCCTTTTAGATCAATCATTTTATATGACGTTGGCCTGGCTCCCATGCTCACAAGAAGATCAACAGTGCTGCCCTGTTTTACAAGAGTATCAGGAGATGTGAACTGCGCTATAATTTCGCCTTTTTTTATATTGTTGCTGTAAGTTTTCGATATTTTTCCCTGGAGCAGACCGTTTTCTTCAAGGGTTATACGCGCCTGCTGAACTGAAAGCTCTTTTAGATCAGGAGTTATAATAGTTTTAGCTCCTTTTGAAATAATCAGTCTTACATCACGTCCAAATTTTATTTCTGTACCTGGATCAGGCTCTTGGTGAATTACAGTATTTAGCGGAACGGTGTCACTGTATTCAAACCCCTTAATCTTTGCGTTAAGTCCCAGGTCCGTTAAAATTTCAAGGGAATATACAACACTTTTTTTTGCAAGATCAGGTACAACAACTATTTTTTTGCTTTTTATTATTACCGTAAGCGTAATATACGCGATTGCTCCGACAAAAAGCATAAATGCAATAAAATAGAATGATGTTTTAAAAAATTTAGTGATTATTTTAATTAGATATAACCTTTTTTGATGAATTCGTAAAAAGTCGAATTCATCAAGTGTTAGGTGTTAGGTGTTAAGATAAAACATTTAATTGTCATATCAAAGACTTAACATATTTCGCAAATAGCATTTTTTGACTTTTTACGAAATCATCTTTTTTAAAAGTCTCATTGTTTTTATTTCGAATGGTTGCAACTATTTTAAAGAATTATCAAAAAGGAGTATTTCTGTCAATGCGTTATGGCATTGCTGTTTTTTATTGGCAGTTTCTTGCAGTGGAGGCATATATTTGCTATTTTAATATGTTATGGAGGAATTTAAATGAACGGTTTTTACGGCAGGGTACTGAAAATTGATCTTACTTGTACAAGATGCGATATATCATTAATAGATGATAGAATTCTTATAAAATATTTAGGAGGAAAGGGTCTTGCTTCTTATCTTCTTTACACCCTGAATCCTAAAGGAGTTGACCCGCTTTCTCCTGCTAATTGCCTGATTTTTGCCACAGGGCCTGTAACAGGCAGCGTTATATGGGGTTCAAGCAGATACGGGGTTTTTACTAAATCGCCACAGACAGGCCTTTATTCAGAATCCTATTCTGGAGGCAGAGTGCCTGAAGCCATTGATTCAACAGGATTTGATGCAATTATCATAACAGGTAAAAGCAAAACACCTTCTATACTTGAAATACACACTGAAGGCGCTGATTTCTACGATGCGGGTGATATCTGGGGCATGGATACTTATGAAACCGAAGATACAGTAAACAGGTTGTTTGGTAACACAGGCAGGGAAGCAAAAAAAACCGGCTGCGTGGTCATAGGGCCTGCTGCGGAAAAACTTGTTCGATTTGCTGTTATCGAAAACGATCACTGGCGTTCTGCCGGAAGGACCGGAGTGGGAACGGTCATGGGGTCCAAAAATCTTAAGGCCATACTTTTTAAGGGTAATAAAAAACGTTTGCTTTTTGATAAAGAAGAGGCAAAAAGATTTTCAAAAGAGATTGTTGCTGCGTCAAAAGACAATCCTGCTGTAAAAAACTTTAAAACCTGGGGCACCCCTAATATGGTCAGAGTTACAAATAATGCCGGGGCATTCCCAACAAGATACTGGTCTGAAGGCTCCTTTGACAAATGGAAGAATATCGATGCAGAAGCTCTGCACAAGCAATGCCATGTAGAGCCACATGCCTGTCCTAAATGTTTTATCGCATGCGGCAGGATGACTACGGTTTTAAATGGTCGTCATTCCGGGTTAAAGATTGGGGGGCCTGAATACGAAACAATCTATGCATTCGGAGGTCTTTGTTTAATTGACAGCATTGAGGAGATCGCTTATTTAAACGATATTTGCGACAGACTTGGTATGGACACAATAACAGCTGGAAATCTTTGCGGTTTTACCATCGAAGCTGCAAGGAAGAAAAGAATAGATTTTCATATAGATTACGGTGATGTGAATGCCATAGCTATTTTGCTTAAAATGATTGCAAAAAGGGAGGGGATAGGTGATATCCTTGCGGATGGAATTCGAAATGCCGCAAAAAAATGGAATATGGAGGATATGGCTGTTCATGTTAAGGGGCTTGAACCTCCGGGTTATGATCCCAGGGTTCTCAAGGGAAGCGGACTTGGTTTTGCGGTATCTGACAGAGGCGCATGTCATTTAAGAGCTACTTTCCATAATCCGGAGTTGACTGGTCTAATCGATCCTGATGTTATCGAAGAAAAAGCAGATCTTTTCATTGATTTTGAGGATCGCCTGACTCTCATGGATTGTTTTATTTTGTGCCGTTTTTACAGGCACATGTGTTCCTGGAAGAATTTTGAGCGAATAATATATGTTACGACAGGATTAAAAGAGGATAGAGAAGCTCTTCAGAAAAGGGCGTCTGAAATATCAGATATAGTTCGACGTTTTAATATACAGGAAGGCCTAAAACCGGAAGATGATAATTTGCCGATGAGGTTTTACAAAAATATGCTTAAAACAGGGAATGCTATTACGGAAGATGAGTTAAAAGCCATGGTAAAGGAATATTACAGTCTTCGCGAATGGAATAATAATGGTGTTCCGAGCGACCTTTGCTAAGGTGTCATTGTAATGATTCACCGTTGTTGGTTTACAACTCATACTTTTTTGAAAAATTCTGCGGTCTCACATAAGCTGAATCTTCGTTTCCGCTTCGACAAGCTACATGGAGTGTTCTCGCTGTCGCAGTTCAATGAACTGTGCAACGATTGATTGCTTTTATGTTTTGACCAAACTGTTAACCGTGAATGGTTACGTATTATTCTACAGGGAGATTAATAATGTATAGACATGTTTTGATTCTGTTGGTATTTGTCGGCATATTTCTGTTCCAGGGCTGCTCTACAAGCTACAAGGTTAAGCCGCTGCCGTTTAAAACCCCGACTTCGTATGATAATGTTGTGACAGTTGCAGGAGCCCAGGTGGCGGCAAAGGCATTCAACGATGCAAAGCAGGCAAAAGAGATATTTGGATTCGACATTCATGGCGCAGGAATGCTTCCTGTGCAGGTAGTGTTTGACAACGAGGGGAACCATTCCTTTGAAATTAGCGGTGATCAGACATTTTTGGAGGATGAAAAGGGCAATCTATGGCCTGTTTTAAGCAGGGAAATCGCATATAAAAGGGCCACGAAATATGCCAAAACAAAGGATGTTGTAAAGGAAGGGGCTTATCACAGTGTATTGGGAGCAGCGGCCGGTTCTCTAATCGGAGCTGCCATCGGCATTGTGTCCGGCGATAATGTTGCAACCGCGGCAGCTAAAGGTGCTGCTGTCGGCGCTGCTGCCGGCGCTACCATGGGAGGCGCAGGAGGTTATAGCTCAGATAACGCCAGGATGGCAATTATAGATGATTTGCATGGAAAGTCACTGCAAAATAAGCCGGTTGAGCCAAAAAGTCTTGCTCATGGCATCCTGTTCTTTCCAGGCGAAGCCGCCTCTGGCCGGCAGTTACGCCTTCAGATAATTGAAATAGATACAGGTAGAGCTCATACAATTAAACTGGATTTGTAATTAATGGTTAGGAGCCTGTTCAATAATCCTGATTTTACAACAGCTTGTTATAAAAACGGCC
>JAFCZU010000563.1 GCA_019314185.1 Deltaproteobacteria bacterium
ATAATATCAAGCAAATTTAATAATAATTATATCACTACACTAACTATTTTAAAAAAATCCATAAAATCAAAGGGTTAAGGATAGGGTTTTGAGCTGCAAAGAAGATTCAGGTTTATCGTTCAGGAAATCGAAATGATGACCCGGGCACAGTTAAAACCCGGGCTAATATTCTGGCGTTGCGTCGATTTGCTGATTCGGGAAAAAGTACAGATACCCAGTTACTTCAGGCTCTCTGAACTTATTCTAAAAGCAATCAACAAGCGCAAAAAAGAGTTGAATGCCGTTATCGAAAAGATGCTGTCTCGGGATATAAGGGCATCATTGGATGCGTTATTTGTTCAAAGCTCAACTCTTGATGGTGAACCGGTCCCGTCGAAAACAGCTGCCTACAAGCTGACACTACTCAAAAAACTATCGCAGTCGACCAAGCCGTCCAAAATTAAGGAACGTGTTGCTGATCTGGTATTACTAAAGGGGCTTTACGAAAGTCTGCAAACGATTATTGAGGTGATAGGTTTTAACCATGAGGAAATCCGATATTATGCCACCAGCGTCATCAAGTCAGAAATTTTCCAGGTGGCGAGGCGTATCGACGAAGACCGATATCTTCATATCATTGCCTTCATTGCATACCAATACTACCGGCTACACCGGCTACAGGACAATTTAGTCGATGTATTACTTACCATCTTGCGGAGTTATCAGAACAGTTCCCAACGGGAACATAAAGAACAGTGCTACGCGCATCGCGAAACACGCAACCAGGTCGTAAAGACTTTGGTCGGATATTTAGATGAGCAAGTCCTCGGCACTCTGGCTGCAATTCGCACGATTACTGAAAATGATAAGCTGAGCGACACGAAGAAGGTTGGCAGCATTCAGGCATTACTTAAAATCCGTGAGGCTGACTACCGCCGGACTGAATCAGAGATAGCCTTGCTGAAAATGGAGTTGGAAAACGAACTTGGCAACAATGACTATTACAGGGTTCTGGAAGCCAAATCGATCCGTATTCAAAATCGGATCAGTCCAATAATCAAAACGATTACATTTCATAGTGATGTCAATGCCAAAAAACTGCTGGAAGCTATCCGATATTTTAAAGATAAAGAAGCCTTTATCGATAAAAATGCACCGCACGGATTCTTGAAGCCGGCCGAACGTGAAGCCGTGACCGGAGGAAATCAGCGATTTCGAGTGTCTCTCTACAAGGGGCTACTGTTCATCCATATCCAAAGTGCTATCAAATCAGGTACCTTAAACCTGGAACATTCTTTTAAATACCGGTCACTGGACGGTTATTTGATCAATCGTGAGTGCTGGCGCAGCAACAAAGACGTTCTGCTTGAACGTGCCGCTTTACAGGAATTCGCGGATCCACAAAAAGTCCTCAAGGATCTCGATGAAGCGCTTTATCAGCAGTATGTAACCACCAATAACAATATTCTGAACGGTTCAAATATACTGGTTAACTTTGATAAAAAAGGTGCTTTTCGTCTGAAAACACCAAAGCAAGATGACGCTGAATCAGAGGCGCTACAGAATTTTTTTCCTGAGCGGCACTATGTGCCATTATTGGAAGTTCTGGCCACAGTTAATCGCCACAGCGGTTTTCTGGACGAGTTTCAACACTGGCAGCAACGTTATAACCGCGCAAGACCACCACAGAAAGCCTTTTACGCTGGCATTATCGGATTGGGGTGTGGAATTGGCACTCGGAAAATGGCCAGAATTTCCAGACAAATCAACGAGTACGAACTGGAACATACTGTTAACTGGTTTTTTTCTCCAGAGGGTACCCATGCCGCCAATGATCGTGTATTGCGGCTGATCGACAGTCTAGAGTTACCAAACATTTATCGGCGTTCTCCAGATCAGCTGCACACATCCAGTGACGGCCAGAAGTTTGAGGTTCGCTCAGACTCACTAAACGCGAACCATTCCTTCAAATATTTCGGCAAGGGCCAAGGAGTAAGCGTCTACAGCTTCATCGATGAGCGTAACCTGCTTTGGCATTCGGTTGTGATCAGTGCGGCGGAGCGTGAAAGCGCTTATGTTATTGATGGCTTGATGCATAATGACGTCATCAAGAGCGATATTCATTCAACAGACTCCCATGGTTATAGTGAGACCATTTTTGGGGCCACCCATCTGCTTGGGTTTTCATTTGCCCCCCGAATCAAAAATCTTAAGCGCCAACGGCTTTATATATTCAAAAATCGACGTAATGCGAATAGATCTACATGGAAAATCAACCCAGCTGGCTATATCGACGCGAATTTAATCAAGGAAAATTGGGATGATATTCTACGGTTGATCGCTACGATTAAACTAAAGCTACGATTAAACTAAAGGAAACCACAGCTTCAGAATTGTTCCGGCGTCTGAATTCCTATTCCAAGCAACACGCATTGTATCGAGCGTTGAAAGCTTTCGGCAAGATCATTAAGTCTGTATTTATTTTGCGTTACATTAATAATGTTGAGCTCCGTCAAATAATCGAAAAACAGCTCAACAAAATCGAGCAGGCGCACAATTTTACACGTGCGGTTTCTATAGGCAACCCTCGGGAGTTTATTCAGGTTGAAAAACAGGAGCAAGAAGTCGCTGAAGGCTGTAAACGGCTAATCAAGAATTCCATCACTTGCTGGAATTACCTGTACCTATCGCAAAAGCTTAGGGAAAAGGATTTACCGGAAAAAGGCGAAACGATGTTGAAATCTATTGCCAACGGTTCAGTGGTTTCTTGGCAACATATCAACCTCCTTGGTGAATACGATTTCTCGGAAGAAAGGTTGCAGGATTCAGTCGGTATCAAGCCCCCCAAAATTAATGGTCTGAACTGAGAAAAAATTGGTAGGTGAAAACAGCCATAAACCCATCATTTAATTAGGACTTGGCTGAAATTCTATGGGACATTACGTACCTTTGTTGGAATAACCTCGAATTGGTTCCGCACCTCCACTTAGGCCATTAAACAAGCCATCGGTGATGTTCGGTATTCCTTAGCGTACGTTTTCGTTCCATTAGACTTCAGACCCCAGGAACACCCTTTATCTATGACTCTTATGGTGTCATTGCCTTCAAGTGGTATTCCTGC
>JAFCZU010000564.1 GCA_019314185.1 Deltaproteobacteria bacterium
TTCAAAAAAAGATATTTCCTTATATACAGAATATGCAGATACACCGGGCTTGTCCAACAACCGGATAAGATTGTGGTTCGCTACGCTCACACAATCTATCCTTATTCGTTAGAGAGTGGGACCCTTCAAGTGGAAATACTCGTACTTGGATGGAAACAGTTGACCATAATGGTAATGTCAGAATCGTTCGCCCAGAAACAGGTGGCGATAAAATTCATTATATGTTTGATGATAAAGGTAATTTTACAGGGACATTTTAATGAAAATTAGCTTAAATGAAATCAGTAATGTCCGGTTAGGTTTTTGCATGTGTTAAAAAAGACGGTGAAAAAAATGAAAGAAAGTAAAGTTTTTGCTTGACATCTAAGAAAAAATTTTGGCGGCGACTTGTAAAAATATGGGATGCGATATTATATCTTGAAGGTGTTGATTTGAAAGATGGACCAGATACCTATCTCCACATAAATGAAGATTTTAATAAATATTATAAAGAAACATTTTAAATTATACGGGAACACATAGGGGGACCTATTAAATTTATAAAATTATTCTCCTTCTTTTAATCCCCTTTACAACTATATGATGAAAGGTCCCAAGCGCATCTATTAGTAATTTTCTCGTCATATAAACTGAAATAATATATCCCACAATATGAATCAAGTGGGTAGGTTGGGTTGAGGCACGAAACCCAACAATACAACTGTTGGTTCTGGGAGTATGGTGCTGATATCCTGCCAGGTCACCCATTCTGATGGCCCGATGAATATCGAAAGAGTGGCTGCTACAATTTCAAGCGGAAATCTGAATTCATCGTATCCAACGCTTTATGATGATGAAACAAATGGTGACATGGTGGCTGAGGATGGGATCTATTCTCTTGGAATCACGGCAGGAAACACTCCAGGAGAAGTAAAGATTGTCTTTATTGCCGTGGATACTGAGCAGAATGAAATCGAATCCGCACCGGTTACACTGATAATCCAATAGATTGATTGAGTTAATTCGACGTGAATTATAAAAACTTTTTTATTCATGTTTTCACGGCATGCATTATTTTGTGCATACCTTGGGTGGTGTACTCCGATCAGAAAGAACCTATACATATATCGCAAAAAAAACATTCCGGCAAAATCGTTTTTTCTTCCTATATGAGTGGTAACTGGCAGATCTGGTCAATTGACCCTGACGGAAAAAATCTCACGAAGTTAATCAACACCGAGCAGGAACTTCATTACCCTGCATGCTCACCCGATGGCAGCAGAATTGCCTGTGCCGGCAATGAAAAAGACATCTGGGTAATAAAACCGGGTAATAAACCTCAAAAACTTGAAAATCTCCCCTCCAACTGCAACCACCCTGCCTGGTCATCCAGCGGAGATAAAATCGCCTTTGTTTGTTATACATTTGACAATCGAAAAGAAGACAGCGATATTTGGATAGCTGATCTAAAAGCTGGTGGCGCCCGGAAGCTTATGAAGCTTGACAACATACAGAGTTTTCCTGCTTGGTCTCCTGATGGTGAGAGCATTGTTTTTACGAGCGGCTACCGTATTAGCAGCAGCAAAATCATCGAAGCATTATTGTTGGTAAACAGTGACGGCACAAATCCAAAACCACTTATATCTGATGGATTTTATAATATTCAGCCGGCATGGTCGCCTGACGGAAAAAATATTGCCTTTGCATCCAGCAGAAGCGGGAATATGGATATCTGGATAGTAAACAAGGATGGTAGAAATGCAAGGCAGCTTACCTTTGACAAATCCTATGATGCAGACCCGAGCTGGTCACCTGACGGAACTAAAATGTGTTTTACATCCACAAGGCGTGGTCAGATGGAAATCTGGGTAATGGATAGTGACGGAAAAAGTCCAAGGCAACTGACAGGGCTATCAGGCTCACAAGCAGAAAGTATGCACCCATTCTGGCATAATTGAGGAGTTCATAATGAAAAATATCTGTTTATTTTTGATGAAATTTTTTACTATTTTCTTATGCTTGAGTTTTTTCAGTTGCGCTACACTCCAAAAGCCTGAAGAAACTATTTTATCAAAGAAAGAACCAGGCCTCCCATCTGAGGCTCTTGAGATAGCTGAACCTGAGATAGATCCGAATGCATTTTTTGAAATTTCTAATATAAGTGTCAGCCGTCAGTCTTTTAGCCCAGCAAAAGGAGAAGCGGTGACCATATCCTGCCATATCTCTCGACCATCCAGGGCACTTATTCAGATATTCGACCCTGACATGCGTCTTGTTAGAGAACTTGTTTCAGAAGATACTGGAAACCCTGGCCTTTGCGAGGTTACATGGGATGGAAAAGATCCGGATGGAAACATCGTGCCTGATGAAGCCTATTTTTTCACGATTGAGGCTAATGACTACAGAGGCGACCTTACACATTATGACCCCATGACATTTTCTGGAGGAGAAAATTTTGGTTTCCTTGTGGAATTTGACAGCAGCAAGCAGATGATAATTTAATTTACGAACTGGCGCAAGATTCACGAATACTTGTCAGAACAGGTATAACTCACGGGCCATTACTAAAGACAATAGTACACTGGGAGCCAAAATTGGCCGGCATTAATGAAGATTTGTGGGATGGAAAAGATGCGTCTGGTGTGATCAATGCTGCAGATCAAAAGGGATTTACTATGATGTCTGACGCGGTGACGCTGCCTGAAAACAGCATCCTGGTTACTGGTAATAA
>JAFCZU010000565.1 GCA_019314185.1 Deltaproteobacteria bacterium
TGCTATGTGTCCAATTTTTATATCGGCAAAGATGTTTTTGAATAATAACATAATATTAGGTAGTTACGTTCATGGCTGTCCAAGTTGTTTTTTTTAAATCACGATGTCTGGCATTTAAAGGATTTGATCATGTTCTAATAATAATGGCCTCCGTTATTAATGTCAACAGTGGAAACCTGAAATCCGGGGGCTGATTGGTAAAGATTGATAGCCGCAAAAAGTCGCAAGAAACGCAAAAGGGGGTAAGGATTGCAAGGTTCCTGCCCAAATAGTTCCATTGACGTTTAATGCGCTGGGGCCTATAATAGGGCTGTAATTAAAGTCCTAATACGCGTTCCTTAAAGGAGGCCATATGTTACAGGCAAAATTCAGCATTGAAGAAAAACAATCACAGTTTTTGAATAATTTTAAAGCCTATGGCTTTAAGGATAAAAGCGCTATGCTTCGTGAGGCCATAAAGCATTTCAAGAAAGAAATAGAACTTGAAAGTCTAAGAAAATCCGCTGACTTATACTCTGAAATTTACTCTGAAGATGATGAACTAAAAGAATTAACCGAAGCAGCATTAAGCGGATGGCCAAAATGGCTGTGTTGAAAAGAGGTATGATTATTGACGTCGATCTCGATCCGACCAAAGGTTCAGAAACTGGAAAAATCAGACCATGTGTAGTTGTGACTAATAATATTTATAATGAAAGAGTCCCGGTTATCCAGGTTGTTCCAATTACTGAATGGAGTGCAAAAAAAGCTCGAATAAAAACCAACGTTGAAATTCTTCCTTTATCCGATAATGGGTTATTGAAAAAATCTGTGGCAGACTGTTTGCAGACACGTCCGATAGATCGGCGTTATAGGTTGGTCAAGGTTCGAGGGCAATTGTCATCAGATAAAGTCCAGGAAATCAACCTGTCATTGAAGGTTGTTTTTGAACTTAAGATTTTTTAGCCGCAGATGAACGCAGATAAACGCGGATAGGAATATTTTATAGCAGCCCTTTGGTTGCCAACATTATATTACGGGGAATGGCTAATAGGTTGCAATAGTAGTGGCCAGTGCCCTTAAAGATCAAGGCTATCAGCATAAAAAAGCCGCCTAAAAGGCATTCGGGGTAATATTTAAAATTATCAGCGTTTATCTGCGGCTAATTTAATGCGGCTAATTGGACTTGGGGTCAAAAAGGGCATTATAGCCATGGCGAGAGAAAAGCGGCACTGTTTTTGCCTGCTCTGTGGGATAGCCCAAAAAACGAGACTTGACAAAATTACCCTATAAGGTTAATTTTGTTATATGGAAAAGCGAAAACCGCATTACGATCTTTCAATGGTCCGATTTTTACAAAAGTATGACGACCCATGCATCGAGCCAAATCTGGCAGGATGTTTATCACTTCGAAACACATGCCGGAATAGCCTATATCAAGGTTACTTTACGCCGGGACGGGGCGATCGTGATCCAGTTCAAGGAGAAATAACATGAAGCGTGAATGCTTGAATTGTGGACAAAAAGAGATGGTGCATACTGTCCGGGATGTGCCATATACCTACAAAGGACATCATACCGTTATTCCCGGGATCAAGGGATGGCACTGTTTTAATTGCGGGGAAGTTGAATTCGAGGCTGGTGAAGGTGTTCGTTTTTCCGAGGCCATCAAACAAGTTGCCAAGGAAATCGATGCAAAAGGAGCTGCTGAACTTGCAAGAATTCGTAAAAAACTTAAACTGACGCAGCAACAAGCAGCATTGCTTACCGGGGGAGGGCAAAACGCATTTTCCCGCTACGAACGAGGTAAGGCCAAACCACAGAAATCGGTTATAAACTTATTTAAACTCCTGGACAAACATCCCGACTTGCTCGATGAAATCACACCTGATTCGGGATATCTATAGCAGAAAAATTAAACTTGATGGATTTGTAAGGACTCAGGGTAGGTCCAAATTAAGATATTGAAATAAAAGGGAATAAGTGTGATGTAGGCCTTGCTTTTGGGATGGGGCCGTTGGCCCTTTTGGTGATGAAAAACTTTCGGCTTTGGGATGATGGGAAGGTGAGAAAGGGCGTTACATGGGGAATAGCTGGTGGCTCTACATGGCCGAGCAGAGTGCAGGGGGGCGATTTAAATGAAAATACAGGAAATTCTTAAACAAGCTGAAGATAAATCTTTGGATTTTAAGAAGGAGATACCTAAAAATAGGCTGAATCTGCTGAAAACGATTGTCGCCTTTGCTAATGGCAGCGGAGGGCAGAAACCAGAAGTCAGAAGTCAGAGATCGGAAGTCGGATGTGGAAACAAATCAGATAAAATCTGCTAAGGAACTGTCCGCAAATAACTTGGACTGCGAATTTGAGGGAAGCATGGGCAAAGCGCAGGTATGGTGCTTATTTTGTGAGTAAGTTGACTGATGCTGATGGAGAAAACAGTGAAACAGATACTTGGCTGGATTTTGCAAAGGATTGTGGTTATTTAGCCGACTCTGATTACAATCGTTTCAGGAATGAATGTAAACAAATTGGAGCGATGTTGGGATCAATGCTTAATAACCCTGCGCCTTTTTTGATCAAAGCTCGGCCGACATCTGACATCTGACATCTGGCTTTTGATCATCCGACCATTGGCGGGATACTTTTATTCAGTTCTACTTTGCCGGATAAATATTCTTATGCAAGATTCAGGGTTTCGCGGTTTAAGGGCGAAAACAGGGCCGATCTGATAAATTCGATGATTGTTGATGATGGTTTGTTAGCGATGCCTGAAAAAATCATGGATTTTGTTCGACTTTATATGGAACGGAAAGTGGATATATCTTCGTTGCACAGAAAAGAGGAGTATGACATCCCTGTTCTCGCTATCAGGGAAGGGGTTTTAAACGCAATTTGTCATCGAGACTATTCGATTACAGGGGCTGACAATAAGTTGGATATTTTCTCGGATAGAATTGAAATTATAAGCCCTGGCGTTCTCCCGTTGGGGATAACGTTGCAGGATTTGGGAGAGGGAATTTCCGAAGTCAGAAATCGGCTCATCGTGAAGATATTACGTGAGGCGGGGTATATCGAGCAGTTAGGAACAGGTATAATCAGAATAAAGGAAGTATGTAGAAAAAACGGATTGCCTGAACCCAAGTTCGAAGAAATAAGCTGCTTTTTTAAAACGACAATATTCAAAGCACGGTTGGCACTTCCTTTCGATCTCAAAGAGGTCTATGAAATTATCAAACAAGGGTGTCCTTTAGGAAGCAAGGAAATAGCAGCTATCTTGAATGTCCATCAAAATACAGC
>JAFCZU010000566.1 GCA_019314185.1 Deltaproteobacteria bacterium
TAAGGACTGGGATAAATTTGCAAATGATATTGAATACAAAAACAGAATTGTTTTTCTAACCGGAAATCATGAAAATATCCTGGACCGTGTTGTGGACCAGGCCGCTCAATATCGGGCAATACAGTCCATTATTGATGAATTTGACGCTGAGAGGCTTTCTGATAAAGACCCGCAGCGCATTCAGGCTCAAACAAGCCGTGATAAAATCATTCTTAGTTTGCGAAGCGCTATCCAGGAAGCTTTTACAACATTGGTATATCCGTCAAAAAATGGATTTCGCACAACCGACTGCAGAATTCAGTTTACTGATAATCAGTTTGATGGCGAAAAACTCATTCGTGATACACTTGAAAAGGTTCAGAAATTCACTAACGAGATCACAGGTGAAACGTTCAGAAAAAAGTGCGAGGCGCGTCTCTTTGGCGGTCAGCAAAGGTCTCAGTGGTCAGAGATAAAACGTCGGGCCGCCACCCTCACTGCCTGGCAGTTTCATCGACAGGACGCACTCGATAAACTTAAAGAGACATCTATAAGCCAGGATATATGGAGGGATGAAGGAGGCGTTATTAATAAAGGCCCATTTCCTCCGCCAAAAACCGAGGTAATGGTACAGAAGATATCAAGAAACGATGACACCGGTGAAGCCACACTTAAAATCACTCCTGTGCATGGAGATATCGTATATTACGAGACAGGCGGAACAGAACCCACAACATCGTCAATGAAACTTGATTCATTCAATAATTTTAATATCAGCGAGCTCAAATGCAAATTCTTATGTATTGATTCAACCGGCAAACATGAAAAAGGCAATTCAGTACTGTGGACAAACACAATTACCCTCAAACATCGGGTATTCCAGCAAGGCAGCGACTGGATGGTTGAACTTAAGGCCAGTCCCAATGCAGATATCCGGTACACAACAGACGGATCCGACCCCAAAACCATGGGGGCTTCATATAGTGCGCCCTTTCCGGCGCCTGAATCAAGCCCCTTTGTATTAGCGCTTGCCCGGCGAGATGGTGAATCTTCTTTTCAGGAAAAGATAAATGTTAATGATTACAGAAAGAAGACTGTTAAGCTGGATCCATCAAAAAAGGCGGTATGGAAGCAAAGACATACCAATCTGACAACAAGAGATGCATATGCGTTCATAGAAAGGCTTAAAAAATTTGAAGGTAAAGCATATGGTGTCACAATAGATATTCGATCCAATAATAATGATCAGGATATCAGTTATACTACTGCAGACAGTTTTGCGCTTTCCGGAGAAAAATTTGAAAATATTGTCAAGCAGCTCCAGTCAGTTATGAGCGGCAGCCAGATTTTTTTAAACATCGAACGGCTGGAATTTGACAGAGCTCAGCTTCTGCTTGACTGGATTGCCGATGCAAGAAGCAGCCTGTCTCCCGGGGAAGTCAGCCAATAAGTAAACAAATCAATTATGACGAAAAAAAAACAGAACTTACTGGGGTTTGGTTATAATCCTGATCTCACGGACCATTATTTTCTGGTTACAATTCCGGTTTCCCGGGCAAAAGGCGCTGAGGTTATGATTTCCGAGCATTTTGAGTGGCAAAAACCTGAAAAAGGCAAAGAAATCTATACATCGTTAAATAATGAAAATGCCCATATTAAAGTGATTTTGAAACGCATCATGTGGGACGATATTGCCGAAGAAACAAAGGCGGAATTCAACCGCCGCCTTCGGACTTACGGCATTGAACCAGGCAAATGGAAAAAGAAAGGTCAGATCCACCTGGAACGAACTCTTGGCAAGGAACTCGTACTGCTTGCCTGGGCTATTGAAGAATGCGACCCTGTGCTGATCAGTACGGCTGTTCGCAACTGGCTTGGACTTGCCCCTGAAGAACGATGGTGGCTTTATACCATGACAAACGCCTCCACAGGTCATGCGCTTAATGATCGCAACAAAGGGTGGAGAAAAGCGATCCGATTTGCATTAACGGAAAATCCAGTTTCCGACCAGGCCATGCTGAAACGCAGAGAAGAATTTCAGAAGTCACTTTTCAGCGGAATATTCAGATAAGGAATATCAATGAACGATCGGGTTTTTATTGAAGATCAGTTTCCTGTGTCAAGAATTTCAAAGGAGAGTTATAAGGAAAGAAAGGCTGGCTCAAGCCAGACTTTGACAGGTCTTGGCAAGTGGTGGGGACGAAAACCGCTGATTCTGATCAGGGCATCTATAATTGGGATGCTCATGCCTGTGTCTGATGACCCCAAAAAAGATCAGGATATTTTTTTAAAGATTCTAACCATGGATAACGACGGCCTGTGGCTGCGCCGGTCAAAATCCATTCCTGCCAAA
>JAFCZU010000567.1 GCA_019314185.1 Deltaproteobacteria bacterium
CCGCTTCCTCTGGCTAGTATTAAAAATCGCCGGAGCCTGATATATATCGGAAATCTTGTTGATGCAATTGTTAACTGTATGACCAATCCGAATGCGGCAGGTAAGACCTATCTTGTAAGTGATGGAAATGATGTCTCAACTCCAGAGCTTATAAAGAGGATTGCTTATTCCATGAGAAGACCAGCCATGTTATATTTTTTCCCTTCCAAATTTATACAATTGGCTGCCAGGTTTTTCGGCAAATCCGCAATAGTTGATCGCCTCGTAAGTTCGCTTACTGTGAATATATCAAAAATTAAGCGTGACTTGAACTGGAAGCCTCCTTATACGATGGATGAGGGACTTAAGGAGACTGCAGAGTGGTATACAAAAAAGCTGGTGGGCCGATAAGCTGATATGCCGGCAGTGTTGGGGTTTGCAAATTGCGTGCGATACGTAAAACAGGTGAGTTGTTTAAATCTGAAAAAGGAGCCTAATCCATGAAACAAAATATTACATTGAGCATTAACAAAGATATAATCAGAAAAGCAAAAATATTAGCTGCTCAAAAGCAATAAAAAGCATTATTAGCCACAGACCGACACAAACTTTTTTTGGATTAACAGGATTTTCAGGATTATTCAACACCTGAACAAAGGTATAGTTTGAAGCCTGGGTTTACAGTATGGGCGCAGGTAAATGGGCGGAATGCCAATTTAGTTTGCGATTCCATCTTTGAGGTGATAGTATAATTATGGTCAAAAAAGAGATTACCAAGGTAATTAGTCATTCGGGGGATGATAGACTCAGATTAAAAATCGAGACGGAAAAAGGTAAGGTCGTTAACATGGTTGTTCAATATGAAGCCAAATTTAGCAAGGTGTGGCATCCAATAGTCAGATATGATTGTTCGCATGGCTTCCTGCACAGAGATGTTATGTTTCCCGGGGGCAAGAAGGAGAAGCATCCCCTGGATATCCCTGATTTAAAAACAGCCTTGATTTATGCGGAACAAGATATCAAGGATAGATGGAAGTGGTATCGGGATCGATATAAAAGGAGATTAAGGAAATGAGGAAAGACGAAATTGTGAAGAAAAATATTTCACTGGTTTTTGATTTCTTAAGGTATTTAACAGATCATCCTGAATTGATAGAAAAATTGCCGGAGGGATGTGAATTGGAGTTTCTGGATAAAGATTTTCCCTTCATTGAAACAGAAACAAGTGTTGATGGTGTGGAAAAAGCATTTTTGAAAGTTGAGCATACCTTTAATCTTGCCACCTGATATATCATGGCCTTTCAATTAATGGAGACCTGGGGAACGTTGGCAACTTGTAAACTTAAAGCCTGAGTTTGGTGAGTATTATCTGAAAAACAATCCGCAGATTTCGCAGATTTCACGGATTAGGAAAAAAGGGACTATATTTTATCCCCACCAAATTTATCCAATTGGCTGCCAGGTTTTTCGGCAAATCCGCAATAGTTGATCGCCTCGCAAGTTCGCTTACTGTGAATATATCAAAAATTAAGCGTGACTTGAACTGGAAGCCTCCTTATACGATGAAAGAGGGAATTCGTGAGACAGTTTCTTGGTATAAGTCCGCAGATTACGCAGACAAACGCAGATTAAATATCTCACGCAAAGGCGCAAAGACGCTAAAATAAAAAAACAATATAAAAGAAAATTATGAATGAAAATGAGATCGCTAAAATAGTTGTTGATGCGGCATTTCAAATTCACAGTAAGCTTGGTCCAGGGCTTTTGGAGTCCGTCTATGAAACTGTTTTGGTATATGAGTTTAAGAAAAGAGGTTTGAAGGTTAAGCGGCAAGTTCCAGTTGCCATAGTTTATAATGACATCAAATTCGATGAGGGATTTAGGGCAGATCTGATTGTAGAAGAGAAAGTCATTGTAGACCTAAAGTCTGTTGAAAAGGTGGTTTTAAAATCTTCGCGCCTTTGCGCCTTTGCGTGAGGAAATAAATTCTAATGAAACGTATTTTTGATCTGGCTATGGCCGGTTTTTTATTATGTTTTTTAAGTGCGCCTATTTTTGATTTAGTATGTCATGCGTGCCGATTGCCCGAAAAATCAATGTGTTTTCAGAGAATTCAAAGGTGAAGCGATATTTCATGGTAACAGACCCCTCCCATCGATTTTTTGTTCCTTGTATCCGCTTTATCCGGAGGGAAGGATGGGATATATATATCAAAAAAAGTTGCAGCTTTTGATCGAATGCTTTTTGAATTTCTTTGGGCAAATTATTGTATTCTTTTTTAAATCGTTTGCTGAACTGATAGACTGTTACTTTTTTAGCCATTTCAACCCTTCCTCGGCAGACTCGAATT
>JAFCZU010000568.1 GCA_019314185.1 Deltaproteobacteria bacterium
CCTGGGAATAACCTTGAAACACCACCCATGCCCTGCACCGGGTAAACATAATCCTCCTGTCTTCCGGAAATTCAGGATTTAAGTTTGCGGCAAGAAGGGCGTCATACCGGCTACCGAGATTTCCCCAGAAAACATTGGCGCGAAGCATGCCTCCTCTACCGTTAGTGCCTAACAAAAGAAGGGATCTGCGAAGCAATTCAGTCCTTTTATAACACTTTTTGATCATGACATCTTCCGGCCTGCACAGAAAAAGAATCGGCGCCTCAATATGTTCGCATTTTCCAGGTGTATAAACAGACATCTTCAAAATAACGGAGCGATGAACTTTTGAAGGAAACAAAGGAGATAAAAGGACAAAAAATGACCCATCAGAACATTGAAGGCTTTTTTCATATAATATGATACGATCTCTATCCACAATTTCTGCGCAAAATGAAGAGATAGAGCGTACCATCAAAAAATAATCCGGAGGCACCATTACTTCCCGTCTTAAATCACGAGGCCACTGCCAGGTTATAACCCGTGTCTCATTGCTCAGGTTGTTGACACTGCGGCAGTATTCAACAGGATTATCGGCTAATTGCTGCGCTGCATAATCTGGATTGTAGTCGAGTGGTCGAGTAGTCGAGTAGCCGAGTGGGGAATTAGTCGAAAGCAAAGCAACATCATTATTCGACGTTCGACGTTCATCTTTTAATATGGTCGAGCGGTCGAGTGGCCGAGTTGAATTAATTTTGTTATAATAACAAAACACATCAAGAGCTTTTGCACGAAGCTGCTGCCTTTTTAGCCGTTCAGGAAGAATAAAGTCCGGGAAGACCGCATCCTGCAAAAGATCAATATCGTTTTTATTGTCGGTCAAACAAAGAACCTGGCCGGGATCAAGAAGATATGTATGCAGACCTCCTGATATGGTAACATCAATCTCCTTTTCTGTAAGAAGATCAATATAAACCAGACCTGTCATACCGACCTGTTGTGTCTGCCATTCGGCGATGGTCTTGTGTTTATCATCAAGGTTTGCAACTATTATAAGCCTCCTGCCGGAAGGGATATGGCGCCGCAGCAAAGCAATCTGATTTCCCCCGCCCTGATGTATAAACCTTAAATCCGTCATGTCATGAAAAGCAGGATGGACTTTAAGCAATCTATTCAAACGGCGGATATGCTGAACCTGATTAATGTCGGCCCCCCAGTTAAGAGAAACAGCGTCATGGACATCGATTTTTTCTGTTGCAAACCATTCCACGCCGTTGGCAAAGCCAAATGCCCCGTTATGAGAGCAAAGAGCGCACAGGGCGGTGCGCATCATGGCATATGTTGTTGATCGTTCAGCGAGGCGGTTGTTGTCATGGGTTTCAGCAAAATGAACCATGATTCCATCGCTTTGAGATATCTCAACAGGCTCCGGAAGATAGGTTTCAACCTGTCTGCGGTCATAATTCTGAAACAGCTCGGAATAAGCCATGTTAAAGCCTGCCTTGTTTAAAATATCCCGTGTAACAGATATTTTACCGCCAAGCCCCTCGAGAATGAAAATTGTGTCAGGATACTGATCCCTGACTCTCGCAACGATATATTCCCATGCATTAACAGGAATCATGTAGCCTGCATCGCATCGAAAACCATCCAGTCCCCGTCTGCACCATAAAAGAAATACTTCCGCCATGTATTTCCACAAATCCTTGCGGGTATAATCCAGCCTTGTCAGGTCTTCCCATGTTGTGCCCCATGCTCCAGGAGCCTCAATACGTCCTTCTTTATCCCTGACAAGCCACTCAGGGTGTGTTTCATGAAGAGCGGCAGCCCAGCCTGTATGGTTGATGGCAATATCTATAACAATTTTTCCGCAGCGTTCATGAATTGCATCAACAAGTTCGACAAACTGCTCCATTGGAGTAGCGAACTGGTCAAATTCAGCAAGGGCCGGATCAACGGAAGTAAAATTCAGCGCCGCATAGGGGCTGCCAAACCGTCCCATGCGTGCATAAGTAACCGGAGTAGGATGGATAGGAAGAAGCTGGATAATCCGACATCCCAGTTCTCCCATTATAAAATCAAGTTCTTTTATCATATCCCGAAAGGTTCCTGAGGACGGGATCACAGAATAACCGAAACTATCTAACGACTTGATACAGGTTTCTTCTGTTGGATCAAGAATTTTGCCGCCTTTCCTGATTGACCCGAATTGCCGCACAAAAGCATTATATATTATGTTTGCGCAACATGTATCTGACGGCTCAACATTAATAACAGCATTTGGTCCATCCGGCCATATGGGATCAGCCCCAGCTTTACCTGAAAACATACATTTTGCTTGAAAATGACCGGATATCAAACCAGTCACGTCCAAGAGGAGGTTCGTCGTGATGAACTTCTCTTATTATTTCCCTGCGCGAGATTCCGGCATGTCCTATGTTTGTGCGAAGCCATGCGCATCCTTTTACTTTGCAAGACAGTAAAAGGGTAAATGTAATGGTATCACCCCGAAATAAAAGAAGGTGGGTCCCCGGCGCAGGAAACTGTGTAATCGAAATCGAATTATTCATGAGAACTTGATTTTGGCCTCTGTCCTTTCAGGAAGCTTTTCACATTCTCGGTGGATTCCTCCTTAGCGATCATCTGTCTGAAGTTTGGAAGGATTTTGTGCTCGTACTTCGTAAAGAAAAGTTGTTCTATCGTGAAGTTCTCCCTTTCTTTTGTTTATGCGCAGTTGCAACACCTAAGACAGTCGAAACATCTTTAAAGCTTTTCGTCACAAGCAGCATCTGTATGCTCACACTCTGGAAACAACATTTTGATATATATTATTAACATATTATCAGCTTCAGGGCGATCTGTTTTGATCGCTATTTTCTTCATCTTAAACCCCTTTTAGTGTAAGGCTATGAACATCGAACATCGAACGTCCAACGTCGAATTTTGAATAAGGAATTCTGCCAATTTATAAACCGGCAGAACGAAGCGATTTCATTATTCGATGTTCAAAGTTCGATGTTCGACGTTCAAAAGAATTTTTACTCTGCCGTTCAATATTCTCTTATCATAAACATTTTATTTCTTCACTCGTTCCATGGCACTGCCTCCTATAAAGTGACAACAT
>JAFCZU010000569.1 GCA_019314185.1 Deltaproteobacteria bacterium
ATAACTTGCCAATTTATAACACCAAGATAGTACAATCCTGTTGTAGATTGTATTTACATCACAATTATTAAAGTGTCTCAATTTGATACCACTTTGCTTTTTATGTCACTATCCTTACGGTCTATAAGAGTTTCGCAAGTCCACCCAGAAATGAATCAGTTCAAACTGAACCGGTTTAACATTTTTCCTTTTGATATCCTGACGAGTTTTAAAGAGCGGTGTTGCATCGAACGTAAAGTTGATTTTTGTGTTATCAGTTAAATGCTTTTTCTGATAATCGTTCACTTCAGCTTCAATCTTTTTCGGCGTCATGCTGATGACGTATCCAATCATCATTCCGGAATACGCCCGTTTTCCATACTCATGAGTTTTACTATCGAACCTTTTGATTCCATTTTTAACATAGTTCTCATTGAGATTCCATGTAGCGCTTGTGGGATGGCCCAAACGTTTACATTCCACATGAAGTGATATTTCGTGTTTTTCCGGTGAATCAGCCCATGGGTTCAAACACTTACATGTAAAGTCAGGGCGTTTTCTAATTCTACCGCCTCTCAGTTCATCCTCTGTAACCGGCTGAACCGGGCCTTCCCAAAAGGGTGTCTGCACCTCTTGGTTCCGAGATTTAGAAAACTCAAAACAGACTTGATTAAGGACTAAACTGAGTATCTCGGAAATGGCATCTTCATCTCCGAATAAGGAATCCTTTTCTGCCAGGTTCAGGAGAGCTGCAGAAAACACTTCTGAGTAGAGCACTTTGTGTCGGTTCCAAAGCGTTACGAAAGTAGAGAGTTCTCGACGCGCCATTAGTCAGCTGGATTTCCTTTCTTTAGGCATAGTGTCCACCATGCGTTTGCAAATTGTAGCATCTGCGTCTTCCCGAGCCAGACTGCGTGTCCAAAAGCGTTTCTCATTCCTTTTAATGATTATAATTCCTGAATTGGATACTACATGGACCAAACCATCCAGCACTATTTGTGAAGTTCCCATAGGTTGCGGCAACGTGTTACCAAGTTGTTCAAGGATATAGCCCCATGAATCATTTTTCGACTTCAAATTCCACGGATCGCCTTTGTCTGCCGGATAGAATTCGATAGCAACCATATTGTTGTGAGCGCCAAGGTGGACTTCGGCCCGCATTTCTTCGCCGTTATCCAGATAAGCATTCCAGCGCCGGCAGAAAATATGCACATATTTTTCAATCCAGGATAAGTCATTTTTTTCTACGGCCTGCATTGCGCCTATGCTGTCAAAGGGCTTGTAGAAAAACGGGAGAGTGACTTCGCAAAGATCACGGATCAGATCTTTCTGCTCTTTATTTAATCCATAGAGTTCAAAAACAGCCTCATCAAGCTCTGTTTCCCATTTGCGGCGCTTAGCTTTGATTGTTTCTTCGGGCACACCGTCGCTATGAAACAAATCCTGCTTTTGTGGGTGGTAGTTGCGGAGCTTGTCGACGATAGAAATGACTTTTTTTGTCACAGGGTTGGAGTTATCAAGAACAATTGGGAGTTGAAGCAACTCGTCATCAAGATGGATTTCATGATGCCAGAGGCCCCAATTTGAGGATATCATAAAGAAAAAATAACGCGTGACAGATGACCAAAGAATCCCAAGAATCGTTTTATACTTCCATTCTTCCGGTGAGTTGAGTTTTATTCCATTAATTGAATTTGTAAAACAAAATGGATCTGTCTCGTAACGAGCAACTATTCTACCTTTGTCCACAGATTTTTCATCGATACCTCGTTGAACCAGAATGCGACTACCTGAATATACATTTGGATTTCCTATTCTATAAACAGACTTTTCCAAAGTTAAGAACCTGCCAACATCAAGTTTATTGTATCTGGATAGAAGTTTGATGGGGCACAACGCAAATGAGGTAATGCTATCAGTAGAATGTTTTGCTGGAGATGGTGAAATTCCTTGTCCGCATTTGTTTCTGTCTACGTAGGAAAAGAGAGGCCTTAGCCTGCAAATCTGTTGAATCAGGCGACTGTCTCCAGTACTTCCCCAGCTATTTATCTTCCAACTTATTGAATTTGATACTTTTTCTTCATTTCTTAGTATTCTCAAATCATGTTTTGATAGGACAATCGCCTGTGTTCCTCGTAATGCAACAGTTTGTTTGGCCGACCAATAGTAAATTGGATTGTCTTTTTGTTCTTCTTTTCTGAAGAAAACAGAAAGAAATGGAGATGTCCCAGCTTTGAAAAAGAATTTTCGCACATGGGAAAAATTAAAAACCTCATCAAGCCTCACGCAATCAAGCCACTGCTTTCTGAAAGCCTTTGTTGTTGTATTGTGCTTAAACAATACACTCCGTTTTGTTTCAGAAAATCGAGAGCTCGCCAGAGAAATGCCTGTGAAGGTTCTCTATCTCCAATAGGTTTGTTATTGGAATTACTACACCAACTAAGCAGTATTTTTTGCCTTGCCTTTATCTCTGCGTCGGCTTTCGTCCCCGGTGCACCCCAGGGTGGGTTGCCGACTACTACATCTACACATTCAACTCCAAAACGAGCTTTCCAAATTGGATTAGATTCAATGTGATCGATATCAAAAGCATTCCCTGGAAGGATACAATGGAAATTGTTTGCCGACCGGTTGGTTGTCGCAACTAGGTTGGGCAGCCTGTTTCCCATTTTCATTTGTTGGTCAATCGCCGGCGGATCAAGGTAGTGAAGCATGGAAAGATAAAGGCTAAATGCCGTAATCCTTGCGGCTTCAGCGTTAACTTCAATTCCAGCAATCTGCTTTTTCAGAATATCTTTCAGTTCATCAAATGTAAGCGGTTGCTTATTCTTGTGCCATTCGTAGCGGACAATGCGTCGGAACGCTTCCACCAGAAAAATGCCGGAGCCGCAGGCAGGGTCCATTACACGCGGAGTTTTTTTGAGAATATCCGGAGTTAAGACACGGGAAAGGACAAACTCTGCCAGAACGGGAGGTGTGTAGTATGCTCCGTCATGCCTAACCTTACTCTTCTTTTCATCATCGCTTGCAGAGCCATGATAGAACTCTTCATAGATTGAGCTGATTAAATCGAGGGGAATTATGTCGAAACGGTAGGAATAGAAAAAGAGTTTTTTCTGAATACCAACATCACCATACAACAAATCCTGTATCAACGTCAGATGTTTCTGGGCGACTATCTTTTCCTCCTCGTCGATATCGGGAAACATGTCGCCATTAAAATCTTGGGCCAGCTTCTTGAACAATGCATAGGTAAAAGCTTTATCTGACAAAATGCGGGGAAAGAAAGTCTTATGATCGGAGAAATCAAA
>JAFCZU010000570.1 GCA_019314185.1 Deltaproteobacteria bacterium
AAGGGAAAGGGCAGTATAGGAAGACTGATTAACGAGGATGAAACAATTGACGATTTAAACGCAACGCTTACATCACTTAAAACAATTACCGGCAAGATAAATAGTGGTGAAGGATCTATCGGAAAACTGATTAATGAAGATGAGACAGTAGAAAATATAAATACTTCGCTCACCAGTATAAACGATTATCTGCAAAAACAGGAGACATTTCGTACATATGTAGATTACAGGGGAGAATATCTTTTTGACAGTGAGGAGGCAAAATCCTACCTTTCTCTTCGCATTCAGCCAAAGGAGGATAAATATTATCTGCTTCAGATAGTGGATGATCCATGCGGAAAGGAAGAGGTGACAGACACCACTACAACCGACAGCAGCGGCAAAATTACTACAACACATACAGTAGAAACCGACAAGGACGCGCTCAAGTTTTCAGCCCAGATAGCAAAGCGATATTATGACATTGCATTTCGAGGCGGTCTTTTTGAGTCAACAGGAGGCCTGGCTATTGATTATTACTTTCTTGATGACCGTTTAACTCTTTCAATGGAAGCTTTTGATTTTGATCCTGACAGAAACGCACACCTGAAATTCAAAGCCGACTATAGACCGTTTAGACATATCTATATAACCTCTGGATTTGACGATTTTATAAGTGACGAAGGAAAAGAATCCTTTTTTATCGGAGCCGGAATCAGCTTTGCGGATGAAGATATTAAAAGTCTTTTATCAGATATCCCAATTCCCAAATAATAGCATTGATCGCGTCATAAAAAGTCCCAAAAGACACCTTTATGTCATTCCCATGAAAATGGGAATCCAGGGTTTTCAAATAGTTGCATGCTCTCTGGATTCCCGCTTTCGCGGGAATGACGACTCTTTACGATATTAACAACGTTCAACCCACCATATTTGATTTATGATTTCCAAACCTTCAGATGAAAAAGTCAAACCATTCAAACTGGTCAAGTACTTTACCTTTACAAGCCTTATATTGATTTTTATCGGTACCCTTATTCTTTCTATATTCAGCACACACTGGGCCAGGCAAATGCAGCTTGAGAAAAGCCGGGACTATGCCAATCTCCTTGTAGAAAATCTTAATCATCAGGTTTTCATACAGTTTGTAATTCCTGTTGTAATGAAATTCGGTAAAATCCAGCTCAGAGACCCAGAGCAATTTGAGCGGATGGATAAAGTTGTCCGCAGTACTCTTCATAGCTTTAAAGTAGATATGGTAAACATTTACGATAAAAACAATACCATTTCATATAGTTTTAATCAGGATGTGATCGGCACTAAGAATATCGCGGGCACAGGGTATCAAAATGCTGTTTTGGGCAAATCAGCATCGGATCTTGTTCAAAGAGGTAATTTGCTGGAAATTATGTTTGGTTTTCCTGAAGAGGTGAAAATGATTACTTTTGCCCCTTTGCGCGCAGAAAAACCGCTGTCCAACATATCGGGTCCAGTCCTCGGTGTTGTTGAAATTGTTCAGGACATGTCACAAGAGTATAAAACTATTTTCAGATTTCAGATATTAGTCGTTATCACCATAACCGTAGTTATGACATCTTTATTATTAGTTCTTATTTTTGTGGTTAAGAGAGGTGAAGGTATCATTGAAAGGCGTGCCCGGGAAAGGCTCAAATTAGAGGAACAGTTAGGACGCGCCAAGCATCTGTCTATGCTTGGTGAAATGGTGGCTTGTGTTTCCCACGAAATACGCAATCCATTAGGTATCATAAAGAGTTCAGCTTCTTTGTTAAAGAAAAAGATAAAGGCTGTTGATTCGTCAAATACTATTCCGGATATTATAGTCGAAGAATCAGGTCGGTTAGATGATATAATAACCGATTTTTTAAATTTTGCGAAACCTAAAAATCCAAACCGGATTCCATGTCTTATTAATGAAGTTCTTGAAAAAAATGTCAGTCTTCTCGCGGAGCAAATAAAAAAAGAGGGATATATAATTAAGAAGCATTATGATAATAATCTTCCGAAGATAATGGCCGATTCTGCCATGCTGCATCAAGCATTTCTTAATATTTTAATAAATGCAATGCAAACAATGCCGGATGGCGGGGAAATTCGTATTGAAACCGGTTTAAAAGACAAATTTATTATAATCCATATTGAAGACGAAGGAAAAGGTATAGATAAGGATGTTGTGGACAAGATATGGGACCCTTTTTTTACCACAAAGGAAAAGGGGACAGGGCTTGGTCTTGGAATAGTTAAAAATATTATCGAAGCACACGGGGGAAGCATCCGGATTGACAATAAACCTGTGCACGGAGCATGTGTTGTAATTGAGTTGCCG
>JAFCZU010000571.1 GCA_019314185.1 Deltaproteobacteria bacterium
GTCAACATTTGCAACAAACTGGGAGCTGGCTTCTGCTCGTTCCATAAATATTATACACTTTCTCGTAGAAAAAGGGATAGAGGAGTCTCGTTTTGGGTCGGGGGCATTCTCCTTCCAGCGACCGATTGCTTCTAACGAGACAGAGGAGGGCAAGGCAAAAAACCGCAGGATCGAACTGTTGATTGAGGAGAATGGCGGGGAATAAGTTGCGAAGTTGCGAGCCATGGTTCTATTGAGAACAGTGCGACACATCCATAGATAAAACAAAAAAAGTATGGGGTCTCATAAAAATTAACTTCGATGAAGGATAGAAAATGAAAATATCTAAACTTTTGAAAAACCAAGATGGGGCTTCTGCAGTCGAGTTTGCTATTGTTCTTCCACTGTTTCTTGTTTTAACATTTGGGATTATTGAGTTCGGCGTCATAATGTATAACAAGGCTATTATAACGAACGCAAGCCGTGAAGGTGCTCGTTTCGCTATTTTATTTGACAGTGTTGTTCATGATGATGTTGATATTGCAAATAAAGTAAAAGCGCACTTAAAATTTGACCCGATTGACAATAGTAGTATATTGATTAATTTAGGCGGGGCTTCAGCTCCCCCAACCATATTAGTATCACCTACTCCTGTCAGCAACCGCCCCAGACGCACCCCAATTTCTGTCACCGTGAAATATCCCTATGATTTTATGGTAGTGCCGAATTTCCTCCCAGGCTTGCCTCAAACTCTCACCTTAAGCGCTATAACCTCTATGAGGATGGAATAATCATGAACCGACTAAACAACCAATCAGGAGCGATTGCAGTTATTACCGCAATCATGCTAACAATGCTTTTGGGATTCGTGGCTCTATCTATTGATACAGGACATCTTGTTGTCACAAAAAACGAACTTCAAAACGCCGCCGACGCTGGAGCTTTGGCTGGGGCAAGAGAATTGTATAGTCCCGATGGTTCTGCAATACAAATCAGCTGCAATCAGACAGCCTTCGACATAGCTACAAGTAATTTGAGTGAAAAAATTTCTGTTGAGGTCAACTGGGTAGGCGGAAATGCAGGAGATATCGAACGGGGTCATTGGTCATTTGGAAGGGGCACTATCCTCCCACGGGGTTTTTATCCATCTGCATCTCTAAGTCCTGTTACATTATGGGGGGTATCTCTGGGTGATCTCGATGATAACTCAAATTTTATAAATGCCGTAAGGGTAACAACCAGGCGAGAAGCCACGCCCATTGCCTCATATTTTGCTAATCTATTTGGATACAGCGATTTTAAACAGAGAGCTACAGCCGTGGGGTATATAGGTTTTGCAGGAGCTTTCGCAAAGTACGAACTTGAACAACCAATAGCCATTTGCTATGAAAGTGTAACTTCAATTGATGCAAATGGTAATGTTGTTTTTGATTGTAATAATGGGCGGATGATTAACAGCGGCACAGACCCGACAACAAGTAATTCAGGTGGGTGGACAGATTTCGACCAAAGTGGGGCTTGTAGTGGAGTTAACAGCAGTGATCTTATTAGTTTAATGACATGCGATCCATTTTCTGGGAATCTAGATAATATTGTAGGTGGTACATTGGAGACAGGTGGAGGCCAAATCCAAAGTGTATATGATGCTTTTTCTGCTTGTTGGGTCCTGAAAACTGGTAAAATAATTCCGTGGAAGATAAAATTACCGGTTGTGATGTGTCCAGGAAATAATGTAGGCAATTGCTCGGAGTTTGTCGGAGGAATTGTTGTCGAAATCGTCTGGATTACCGGAGGCGGAACAGACCCGTCATATAAAGATGCGCCGACCCAAATGGATATTTGGAGTTCTTCTGATCCCGATGGCAAAATAAGATGGGCAAGTTTTGTAAACCATTTTGGATTGAAAAATGTTGATGGTTCAGATGCTATATATGCTAAAAAATCTATTTATTTTAAACCAAGTTGTGACGCTACCATTCCATCAGGAGGTCCAGGAGGCGCAAATTTAGGCGTGTTGGCAAGGATTCCTGTTCTTGTAGACTAATTTTAAACCTTAAACCAAGGGCAATAAAAATCACCACAATCCTCATCACACCATGCTTTCCTGGTACCACTTTTCAGGGTGCAGATGTCCTACGTTCAAAAAACTTGGAATAAACGTCATTTTAATCTAAAAAATGTAAGCGTCACTGAAGATGGCGATGAAGTAGAAAAAGAAGTAGCAAAAACCTGCTCCCTTTGCAAAGGAATCAATATACTTCTTGCCTGACTGTTCAGCTCATGAATTAGCTGGACGGACCGGCGGAGAAAACTTTGGTGTTCTTGCAAAAATACCGGT
>JAFCZU010000572.1 GCA_019314185.1 Deltaproteobacteria bacterium
TTTATGATGGGTGGAGAAAGCTATCGGCTGAAACAAAAAATCAACATAAACTAAGGCAGGGGGGTGGGTCAGTTTTATTGTCCGGTAGTGGGTCAAAATTATTGTCCATTGACACAAGCTCATCTGTTCTCCGGGCCCCCTCCATTCTCCTGTCTCTCGTCCCCCAAACACACTGACACCGTCACGCGGCTTTATAATGTGTCCACATTCTGAGTACATGTACGATTTGTGCTGTTTTATCAATATCATAAACCAGACGATGTTGAATATTGATACGTCGGGAGTAAAACCCATTGAGGTTGCCAACCAGTTTTTCATAATCAGGCGGTGACTGAAACGGATCTTCAGACAGTATCCTGAGCAACCTTTCAGCCTGGGGTTTCAGACCTGCGGATTTGAGTTTTTTTGAATCCTTCACCGCTTTTTTCGATAAAATAACATTCCAACTCACCAGTCAAGTTCCTCAAGGCGGGTCCCCTCATCCAAAGATTCTGCTGCAGCATCGTGAATACTTTCAACAAGACCGTCAAACTGATTAAGGTACAATGTTTCCTCAATTGCTTTCCAGTCCGTTTCACCGAGTACTACAAAATTTTGTCCATTTCGACGATTGATCTTCAAAGGATTGTGATTTTCAATTGACATATCTACATAATACTTGAGTTTCTTCCGAAAATCGTTTGCTGTTGTTTCTTTCATTTTACACCTTCCTGCTTTCAGATTACCTGCATAATACAGTACAACAAAGCAGTACCGTTGTCAAGCAGCATTGCACCTGCCCCGTAGGTCCGGCAGATCGTACTGGGGCTAAACGTCCTTGTTTTTATTTAACTGGGATGCGCCCCCCGTTGGTTTCCTTTATTTTTTTTCTTGACCATAGCTCTTATAAAGGGTATTTTTTAAGAGCTAAATCTTGGAATAGGAGGGTATCCAAGCATGGCACCGTTAACACAAAAAAAAATTTCGATTACCCCCCCTGAACAAAAGCAATTTTTAGAAAATTATAAACAGTGGGGTTTTACGGATCAGAGCAGTATTGTACGTGAAGCTCTTACCCAGTTAATCAACGGATTAAAAACAAAGCAACGAAAAAGCCTAATGGCCCAAAAAGCGCGCGAGCTTCTTTCTGATTATACAACAGATAAAGAATTGACCACATTTACTGATTTAGACGGTGAGGATTTCCTATGAAACAGGGACAAATATGGGAAATAAACTTACAAAACCATCTGCCATTGACACATTTCAAATCAGGTCTGTATCTACAAAGCGGTTTTTAAGGAAGATCGGCTCAGTGTCCAAAAAAGAATTAGATGAAATAAAAACAGCGATTAAAGCCGTCATAGATGCAGAATAGAGAATATTATCTGTCAGCGTACCCCCGCCACCCATGCTTTTGTCTTGTCCGCCCTCTGACCTCCGACTTCTGACCTCCGACTTCTGGCATCTGTCTTTTTTGCGCCTTTTTGTTTACCCAGCCTGCCCAGTTAAATCTGCTTTTGCTTTTATTTAACAGGGGCGGCCATTAATCTTTATTATCTCTGCGCCTCAAGCATCACCTTTTCCACCGCCCGGCAGGTATCCCGCATTTCATCAGCGCCAAGGGTAGGATGAACCCAAAACATCAGGCTGGTTTCGCCTGACTTTCTGGCAACAGGAAAACGCCGCCACATCTCCAAAACTCCCCACACGCCTTATCAACCCCGCTTCACCATCTACTTCATCCATTCCGCAGAAACCCATCCCATTTTCTATTTCCTTTATCTTTGCGTGCTTTGCGCCTTGCGTGAGATATTTAATCTGCGAATCGACCTCTGACCTCCGACCTCTGACTTTTCCCTATCATCTCATCTTTTTCAGTTGGCAACAAACTTCTTTTGAAGTATCTCTTTAAAAGAATAAATTCCAAAGGGGGGAAGTTATGAGCACGAGAAGGCAGACATCAATTAAGGTTGACCCAATAGCTTGGAATGCGGCAAAAGTCATTTTTAAAGAGTATAATTTAACAGTAACGGATGCCATTAATATTTTTCTTAACCGTGTACGAATTGAGGGCGGATTACCTTTTTCAGTAAAAGTACCGTCAGAAAGATTGAGAAAAGCTATGAAAGAGGCTGATATTAATGATTTAGTTAGATATGATAGCATTGAAGATATGACGAACGATTTGAAATCATGAAATTTGGCCTGGCAAGAACAAAGAAATTTAAAAAATCTTTCAAGAAACTTCACCTGAAAGATAACGATGAAGCTATCTATATTGATGTAGTTTCGAAGCTCTTAAACGACATTGCTTTGGACAAAAAGTATAAGGAT
>JAFCZU010000136.1 GCA_019314185.1 Deltaproteobacteria bacterium
AGTTTAGCGGTATCAGAAAAGAAAATGCATAAATCTATTATTACTGGGGAATTAGTCTGTTTCATATCTGCTGACCATCAAAGCCTTTTGCGAGCCGTCTACTGGCTTATTATCACGATACTTGGAATAAATATACTGCGTGTCAACTCTCTTTTCATCTGCTGCAATATATGCGGCAACAGACATTATTGCGGTACCCCCTGTTATATCTACAACAAGATCATTCGTTGACAAACCATTATCAAGCATCCATTGAATAATATGCATTGTATCTTCTCTTATTTCTCTAATATTAGTTGGGTCAACCGATTTTTCTCTGTAAAAATGTTCTTGCAATCCAGCAGATTGAGCTATGGTTTTTCCAATATTTGCCTTAATAGTTCTATCAGTACCTATAAACCCGCAATATTGTGGCGATAGTTTTTTTATTACCTTCATGATTGTACTATTGGCATCGTGACTTTTTAGGCCAATCGTAAAGATTATTCCTCTTCTCTGTATGTTAAGGTCAACTCCACCGATAATTTTGTTTGTTGCCTTCATAGCGTCGGAAGCAGAAGTTACAAGAACAATTAACAATATCAATCCAATTGCCGTAAACATTATCAACAACGGCCTATTTCCTAAAAAAACAGAAATTGCATTAGTGATCAATTGGATTGCAATAGCAATGATGGCTATTTCAAGCCATTTATCTTTGAAAAATTTTTTTAGAGTATGCATCAATTAGTTCCTTTCCTTAAAACTAATCGTTCATAAGTTCTTTCGAACTTTTAAAGTATGAATTCCGGCCATCCTGCGGGATCATTAATATTAAGATTCTTCAAGAATTTCCTTGATTTTTTGAACCTTTAACCGTTGTTTTTTTGAGCACTTTTTCTTGCTCCGTTTGCAGATTCTTATCCAATACCCCCTTAATGCACGGGCCGGCACGATTTTTTGTCATTAGGGGAAAAATCTATACTTCATTCAATATTTGCTTGATCTTCCGAACCTTTTTTAATTGGGCCTTTTTCTGACCCGTCCACATATTTTTTTTTATCCGCCATTCCTTTATTTTTCTCGCTAATTCAATCTTTTTTTCTGGAGAGAAAGAATCTATCCTATTGAAGATTGCCCCAACTTCTTCATTCGAAACATCTGGCATGGACAACCGCGCGACATCCCTTTGTTCTGGCGACAGAGCTTCCCATTCGGCGCGGAGCTGTTCTTCCTGCTCGCGGCGAGCCTTTTCCGCGGCTTCTTTTTCTTGGCGTTCTTTCTGTAAGGATATTTGCTGCAGTTGTTTCTCTCGTTCCGCCCTCTTGACTTCCTCCATTAGTATGAAAGACAGTTTTATCCAACCCATGGAACTGTCAGTACCATTCACCAAGGTGAGCCTACGGCTTTTGGGGAATGGGAAAGAAAGGTACCTGTCTGCCAATCGCAGTTTTTTCCGCAAATCATCGGAGAGATCGTCACTCTCCAGCAGTTGTCCGGTCATGCCCCGCCATCCCGACCCCCACGCTATCTGGATAATGATCTCGTTTTCTGGAAGGTTCTTAATCTGCTCGGAAAGACGTGTATAAAATCTGCGGAGTCCTTCAGCCGGTCTGCCGACTTTGCCCTCCAAAAATTGAAGCTCTGTCTCAATGGTATGCCGGGTCAGGCTCCGACACGCATTAACCAGCCAGCGCTGGGACAATATAGCCTTGAAGTTGAAACATTTTTTTTTGTGGTCTTTGTCAGGAAGAAATTTGTCAAAAGAGATAGTGCCTTGGCTGGCTGCATTGTTGCTGATTCCTTCTATATGAATTGGGAATTTGCCTGCTAACTCTGTTTTATTTGTCAATCGGTTTACCCAAACTTGTTGTACGCTTGTTTCGTCGGATTGGAAAGCATAATCCCCAACTGACAAGGTGCGCAGCAGGTTTTCTTTCGCATCTCGGCCCAACAATGCGCTACATATTGTTTGATCCATATATTTAGGATTGGTGCCTTTTGTCTTAACCTGAAAATCATTTTCCGCTTTCGCCAGCTTTCGAATAATAGCGGTACGCAACGCCCCCTTCAGGGAACTGCCCGGGATCAAGGGATTTCCAAAGGCGTCACGGATATGAGCATGGATTTCTCTCGGTATTTTGTGTCCAGAAAATACAAAAGAACGGGAGGCAATTCCGTCCAGGCGTATGCCCTGTTTTTGCAACCATGTTACGATACCTCCTCCCTCAATCGCCTGAACAAACTCCATGATCTTATCCGTGCCCAGTTTCTCAACAGCAGCAAACATTTTCGAGGAATTAATCACATAGATTTTGTTGTCTTTCCCGAAAAAATCAAAATTCTCAATTAGCTTTTCACCAGATCCTACATGCACTGGAGTCAATATCTGCAGGTTGCATTGATAAACGGTTCGTATTGTATGATTGTTCATCTTCCCACCATGTTAGACTGACTTTAATTGTATTGGCATGCTGAAGGCTCGTCCGCACCGATAGACGTTGTGAGGAACTATTTTCGACCTTTCCAGCACGCACACTATATCTCCGGCCGGCTTTGTTCTGAATATCGAACCTTCTTCCATCATCCAGAGATCATAACGACGGAAATTGCTGACCGCAAGCGAGGCAGCATGTCCTGAACGCCTAATCAGGGAGTATGCTATGTCCGGCGCTTCAAGAATTCCCTGCATAACCTCCTCTTTGGTTGGATGATACAGAGAAAGAAGTATATAACAATCTGATGACAAATTATCAGACACCTTGAATTCCCTGGTTTCAAAAGCAAACAAACCTCGCCCTATGGAACGGTCAGCGCCAAGGCCTGTATCGCCCAGCAGTCGCAAGGCGGCGTCAAAGCGTTTTTTCGTTTCATCGTGACGGAAGGTTGCAAGAAAGAATAACCCGTTATCTTGGTTGAAATATTGATCGGAACAGTAAAAAAACGCGCCTTCCGTGCCGCCTCCGGACAGTTGATCCGTGCGCAGACGTGGCCGTTGCATAATGTCATAAACGGGCTTTCTTTCCCACATGGTCTCCGGCCGTCTTTCTTCAAGAGGAAAAACAGTATCCGGCTGCAACTGCTCAAAACGCAAGGTTTCACCACGGATAATTTTCCGGAATAATGGCTCTGCCGCAAAACGTATTTTTTTGAGATCCTTGACGCTGATCTCTGGTTTTTTCGCTTGACCGGCCTCGGTAATTAAAGCATCAAAAACAGCAAAAGGAAGCGGATAAAAAGGGACTCCGTTGATGAGCGGAAAACAGGAGCTGACCGTAAAAGGCGTATCCAAACAGATCACTTCCGGATCGTCATTGTAAAGCAATATCCACTGCTGGATTATCGCTCCCCACAAGGTATCGGACCGCACCCGCTGATCAATCCGTTCCTGGCCGATGCCCTCGATCCCGAAATGTACCGGGGAAGTGAATGACAAACGGTATTCATATATCATGTCATACCTCTGCTTGCTGCCGGTTCATGAAACAGGAAAAGGTTCCGGCAAAGTTGGAATTTTTCAGGTCCGTGTTGCCGTTCCGGTAATCATCCGCTGTTCGTTCCGTAACTGAATCGATATGAAATTCCACCTGCCCGTAACCTCGGGTGCCGTGCCCTCCCAGATAGTCGTCCTCAATCAGCAATAGTCCCTGCTTGATAAGGTTGACAAATTCATCAGCCCGTTTGTTGTCATCAGCCCGTTTGTTGTCATCGGTCATGTCCACATTGTAAATATCAAGCACCAGGTCCAGGCGAAATACCGCGCTTGCCGGCACCCGCTCAAAGTTCCGGGGATTGGCCGCAGAGGTAAGACGATCTATACTCACCTCAGTCTTGATCTCGGTGCAGTACATGTCGGTGTTTTCCGCTGCCGCCAATTTGTCTGCATTAAGAAGATCGCCGTCCCGCACCGTCAGACGGGTCGGAGCATGGGTTGGTGTTGCCGCGCCCCCGGCATCAGACGGGCTGCCAAACAACTGGACGACATCCTCATCCTGCTCTGTACAAAGACTTCCTTCCCACACTTGCTTACCGTTCTTTTCCTTTTGCTCAATTTTCACCAACCCAAGACTCTTTTCCAGAAGAGAGCGCATTTTTCCTTTCAGGGATGAGCCTGGAATATAGGGCAGGTTGGTAATCGGATTCCTGATTACCACCTTATCGGCTCCGCCTATCTGCAGACCGAGTGATGAACCGCCGATGTGGATTCCGGTTTTGCTGATGATTTGGCCCTTGATAAAGACCTTTTTGCTAAATTGCAAATTTCTTATATCGCCCATAGTCAACCTCCATCATTTACCACCACTGGCACGGTGATATGCTAGAATCGCTTCAAAAAATTTACAGAAATTCTGGAAACGCTTTTGTTCTTCTTCCAGATGCTTTTTCTCATCTGTTTCTCTCACATCAAGAACAGCATCAATGCCCCATGTAACCCTATCCTTCAAATCTTGCAAGCCCTGGACCTTACTTTGCCGGCCAGCGGCGTAAGCGATTAATGGCTTTAACATCATGAACTCGGATCGCTGGTGCATATATCCTTTAGCCTCGATTGACTTCAATTTTGAAAAAACCTGTCTGATTTGAGAAGTTGTCAGCCCTTTTTTCTTAATTTGCTCCCCAAACTTTTCTGCAATATTTATAATTTCTGGAGCAGGGCCATTTGTAACCCACCGTCTCACATCTTCCTGTTGCATCACTCTCCTCCTTTTCTGTTTTCCGGCTTTCTCAGTTGTAGTTCACACCACCTGCTTAAAACTTCTAGTAATTCAATACCGTTCCGGTCGCTCTCAGCCACTGGATCAAGAATAAACTGCTGCACTTTCTCGATCACGTTTTGTAAGGATTGGCGATTCCGGCCGAAACGAGATAGGGAATACACCATGCGCCAGCGCCATTTTTCGGCCATCAGCTCACGCTTGATATGCTCGATACTCTGGTGCCCACCATTGCGAAGCAGCCGGTCTTTGCTCTCCGCCCACGAAGATGCGATATCACGCAAACGGTTTAGCAAAGGGCGGTAATCCTTTTCCTGCAGTAACGGGTAAAGATCGTTTTTCATCCTGCTGACCGCTTCAAACTCCTTCCAGCACATGGGGGTATCGAGGAAGGTAAATGAATTTTTCTCACCTATTCCCCCCTTTTCTCCCTGAAAAACCGCGACATGTTTCTTAGCCTTTGCTTCGGCATCCCCGGCCATTTCCGCGCTCTTGTAAATCGGAAACTTGCCTCCGGTTATTACCATGCCGCCGGAAAGGGTGAATGACGGATTGTTACAGCTAAAATCGGCAAACTGTTTCCTGATTGCAAGGGCTACTTCCGGCAAGGCATCCCATGCCCCAAGCAAAAATAAATCATCACCACCGGAGTAAACCACGGTCACCCGCTCTTTCCATTGTTGGTTTCTCCTGATAATACCTGGCACCAACGCTCCGAAGAAAAGGCTTAATTGCCAGCTCAGAGTTGTAATTCTGCCAAGGGAGTGGAAGCGGAGTGTGTCTTTTTCCCTGCCATGCATGTAATCCTGTAAGCCGTGGCTGAAGATTTTTCCGAGACTGTCCACATCCATCCGCAACACGCCAAGCCGCTGCACCCCTTCAGATTTGTTGGCGATTTCTTGAAATTCTTCCTGAAAACGGTGAGTACTGCCGGCAATCATCGGAGCCGCATTAATTGTTGATAAGGATTCGATTCTGGCAAGCCTTGCAAAACCAGTGTTATTCAGAGCCCAGACCAGACAATCATGATGCGGCGACAAGCTCCCACTTTCGACAACATCACTATCAAGAAACCAAAAATGCTTGTCCAGCAGTTCAATCCCGCCTCTTTTTTCGAGTGTATTCTCATCGTCACCCATGACGATATACGAAGCACTACTCAGTTCCCGGCCGATGGTTTCCATGTCCCTGCAGGTTTGGCATTTCTGCTCCTGCCCTTCTTTCTTCGGATGCATAGCGCTGTGACAGACCGCGCACGAGTCCTTTTTCGCCTTATTCCCGATGCCAAACAGATCGTCATAATAGTTGCGGGCCAGATAGGCGTAACGCCGCCGGTCTTTGGATGCCAGTTTCCGTCCCAGATCGTCCCAGATATGGCTCATCGTGTGGCCGCCTTGACGGGTCAGATCTACCTTAGAAAGCGGCTCTTGGCCGGTACGCACATAAACATCGCCGTTGAATTGTTTGAACAGTTTGTGGTTGATTAAATTATTTAATTCCGGCAATAATTCATCAGTAATCAAATCCGTATTCGGCAGAAGCAAATAAAATTTCCCACCGCTGGCATACAGGATGTTTGCCGGTGTCAACGAGAATGCTTCAATATATTTCCGGGCTAGCATCTCAGCCAAGAGTTGAATAAAAAATGAACGTCCTTTGAGAGTTCTATAAGCACCTTTTGAGGAAATCTGGTAGATGAATGGCTGTATCCCACTGATATCACCGCAGAACAGAAGGTATTTAAGCTCATCTTTATTGCGGATAGCCTGTTCATCCAGTGTTCCTTTTTCTTCATGATAACAATATAAGCAGGCCGCAAGAGCGGCTGTGGCCTTTTGATGTTCAAACAGGGAAACGTCTTCAATTTCCTCCCTGCGCGCTGAGGCCGGCATACACCATAAGTACATCCGACAAATCTCAAAAATGGTGTCAAACTGTTTTTCAAGATCAAGCGAACCTTTTTGTGACGACAATTCGTTTACAAAGTCCTGCCAGTGTCTCCGGTAATCCTCTTTGACCTGCCCGGCTGGATATTTGTCCGGTAAACTTGGAAAAACAATGGACTGCTCCATCTCATTTGCCAAAGGAGGCGTGGTAATGCGATAGCGCATATTCTTTGATGCTGGGTTGATATCTCTTTCCGGCAAATGGACACGGCCCAGGATACTCAAGAGCGGCACCTGGCTTTTGCGTTCACGGCCGGAAGTTTCAAACTCACTGTCTTCGTCAGATCCGGCCCGTTCATGGCCGGAAGCAATGCGGTCACCTTCGCTGACCATGATTTCATAAGCATGCCGGGGTTTGTGATGCCGGGCCGCAAGATTTAAAATAGTACATTCCGGTATACCCATCCTGTTATGCAGGTTGCGCGACAGTATCTCTTCGGAAAAAAGTTTTTTCAAAGCCTGTTCGGTATTGAAGGCGTGGCCGTAGTTGTAGCCCTGGCGCACCATATCAGAATCCACAGGTTCAATAGCATACGCCCTCTCGGCGAACTTGCCGATATCATGAAACAGACCGGCAATAGAAATTCCTTTTAAAAGTTCCTTGTCCATTTTATTCTATTCTCCAATGGCGTAAATGAGAAGCTGGTTCTAATCCCGAATCTGTGACGATTTTTTTGGATTGTTTTGTTATCGTATTAAATTTGTGTTGCCATTCAACAACAAGTTCTTTCTTCATACAGCACCTTCCCCTCCTGCATAATCTCCTTTATAAAAAAATCTCCCAATCTCAATCTGCGGTCAACATCCGCAGGCCTCCGCTTAAGGAGATCAAGAGGAAAGGAGAGGATTTCCCTGATAAAATATACCTCCCCAACCCAAACCCACTCCCCTTCCCCACATGCACATATTCCCCCAGCTTGATATAAGGCCAGAACTCCTTTAACTCTCCTTCATACGTAATCTCGCCCATAAATCCCCCCATTTTCATCCGGGTCTCCTGACGGTTGGAATACCGCTCCCAGTCGTGCCAGTAGAGCGAGCGCTTGACGGTTTTAATATCCCTGGCTCGCTGAATAAGATCCTTGAATCCGCTATCATCTATCCTATGGTTGCAGTGAAAGTATGAAAGGAGCGATATGCGGCGGAGCAAATTTCTGAAAAAGACATGAAATTCGAGATCTTTGGTCAGGCTGTTTTTGTACTTGATCCTTGTCCTGAATTGCATTTGGAGGCGAGGGATGGTTTATAAGAATGTCAGACCATCGTATCGGAGAATTGGTTTGAGTCAGGAGTTTTGTGTCTCCACTGTAAATGACTCTTTTTTTCTGGAGAGAGTTACCTTTGCCGCCTTCTTCAGCTACTTCCCTCAACTCATATTTTCCCCTGCCTTTGCCGATTCCAATACGCCCAAGTTCTTCAAAGGCATAGATAAAATAGGGCAGATAGTCTGTTGCCCTGCCGATCAGGGTGAGGCCGAATGAGAAATCTTCTCCTTCTTGATAGGATTTCCGGCTGTTCGTAAAGGGTTCAAGGATAAAAGGATGAGGAGCT
>JAFCZU010000573.1 GCA_019314185.1 Deltaproteobacteria bacterium
CCTTATCAGCTCTTGTATGAAGGTGAAAATCAGCTTTCAGCCACACGCTACCGTTTTTAAAAACACTCATGCTTTCCTCCAATTTCACACCACCTTAAATTCAATGCCGGCATCCTTCATTTGCAGCAAAGTATTTGTTTTTAACTGGTCGTTGTTTTTAAACAGTCTGTCAAGGGTGATAAACACCTGTGGTTTGTCTTCAAGGATTGATTCAACTATCTTTTCATCAATCTTTGAAAGCGCAATAATCATTTCACCGTCATTTATCCTGTAATAATCATTGGTGCTTTCAATTGTTGAATTGAGGTTGCGGCCTGACTTGAGCAGCAATTCAAACAGCATGTTTTCTTCTGTTGCGTCTTTCTTTATTGAATCAAGATGAAGCTGCATATGCTTTTCAAGCTGCCTGCCGTCTTTTATATTGTCTCCACGCCAGATTTTAAAATTTGATGGCTGGAGCTTGAATGCTTTGAATCCCAAATCCTGTTTTGTTTTTGCAAAAGGAAGTTTACCGTTTTCACTCTCTTTTATCTTTTTGATAACGCGTCGTATGCGTTCCTTGCCGATGTCGGCAATGGTTTTGTAACCTGCTTTAAAAGCTTCGGATTTTTCGTCACATTTTTCGGGGAGTTGGACGCAAATGAATTTGCGGGTACCGTTGTCTTGTTTGTTCAGGTCAAGGACGGCGTGGGCGGTTGTGCATGAGCCAGCGAAGAAGTCGAGGATAATGTCTCTATTGTTGGTAGATAAGAAACTCAAAGCTTTTATTATTGATGAGGGCTTAGAGTATTCAAAAACTTTTTTGTCGAAAATCCGATCTAATTCTTTTCTTGAATTATCATTTGAATATTTATTTTCAATAAAATCTAAAGTCGTAGTTGGTTTAGTCCTTTCTTGCTCTTCTACAAGATAACCCTTTTCATTTTTAGAGATTGTTGCATTTTGGTAGGTTTTTGTGTAGAGCCTCTTTCCGTTTTTTGATTCTTTTAATACTATAAAACCCTTTTTTAAACCAAATTCATAAAGTGCTTTTGACCATCTCCAACAAAAATCACTTGATGGATTTCTTTTTCTTCTTTCTTTCATTTGTTCTCTTGTAACACCACCTGGTCTAAATATTTCACCTTCAAACTCAATTTCATAATCTAATGAAGGTGAATACTGGATTGAACCATAATCAAGTGTTTGACTTAATTTATATTGACCACGTGTTGCTATATACTCATCAGAATATTTATATCCCTCGTCAGAAAGTGTATATGAATTAAATTTACAGTTATCAGATTTTCTAAAACAAAGAATACTATCATTGTTTTTAGAAACTAAATCTGATGTTTTTCCTGCCTTTTTTGTAATACGAGGGAAATTTGCAACAAAATTCTCCTCCCCAAAAACCTCATTCATCAACAATCTTAAATTATGAACCTCATGATCATCAATGGACACAAAAATAACCCCGTCATCTTTCATCAGATTTCGTGCCATGAAAAGTCTTGGATACATCATTGAAAGCCAGTTGGAATGATAATGACCGCTGTCTTTGCTGTTTTTCCGAAACAATCCCTCACGAGTCATATAGCCTGCTTCATCCTTGTCGCCGATGCGCCCTAAATACTCATCTTTTGTTTCGGAAAACCTGTCAGGATAGATAAAATTGTCGTTGCCTGTATTATACGGAGGATCAATGTAAATCATTTTGACCTTGCCGAAATATGATTTCTGCAAAACTTTCAGGACTTCAAGATTTTCGCCTTCAATGAAAACATTTTTTGTATCATCAAAATTTACAGACTCATCCCTGTCAGGGGCAAGCGTCGCAGTTGTCGGCGACTGCAACACTCTAAAGGCATCTGATTTTCCTGCCCAGTTCAGGACATATCGCTCGTTTTTAAACTCAATATCCTCGCCAAGCGCTGCTTTCAGCTTTTCCCAGTCAACTTTGCCTTCTGTAAAAGCTTCAGGTATTACTTCTTTCAGCTTTTCAATTTTATCCTGCTTTAAATCCAGCGACTTGCCATCCATTATAATTTCCTTTTAATATTTTTAAAAATCTAATCAATCTTCTCTTAACCTATCCAAGAAGATATTTCCAGGCAGGAATAATCTCAACTGTTTTATCGCCCTCTTTCAGGATTTTTTCTTCATCTAAAGTGATAATTTTTCCGGTTCCAAGGCCAAGTTCTTTCATTGCACAAAGAAGTGATGTTATTTCACGGCTTCTGGTTTTTGCATCTTTCATACACAAAAACAGATCAATCCCTTAAGCAATTTATAGGGCTCCGTATTGATTGATGAGATT
>JAFCZU010000574.1 GCA_019314185.1 Deltaproteobacteria bacterium
ACGCATGACTCGGGGCCACGGCTGGTCGCTAACCATTACCATGCGGGGGACTTTCACCCCCTACTCTTTGCCGGCTTTTACCGGCGCTTTCGACGCGACCCCTATGATTTCAAAAATAGTGAGCTGGAATTTGCATAATATTATTGGCCAAAAATTCTATTTTATCTGAGTTATTTACTAATATTCCTAAATGAGCATTAGTATCTTTTAAAAAATTCTTCAATGCCGTCAGCATCCCTTTCTTAATTTTATAGCCCAGCTTGATCTCAATTGGGATAACACCAAAAGGAGCGTCTATAATAAGATCTATCTCTGATTTGTCCCTGGTTCTGTAAAAATAAAAATCAATGCCTGCTGCTAATGTGCACTGAAACCCTCTTATAATTTCCTCTACAACAAAAGATTCAAATGAAAAACCTGCTACCGGGTGGACTAATAAATTATCAAGACTGTTAATTTTCAAGAGATGATGCAGTATCCCCTGGTCACGGAAAAAACCTTTGGGCATCTTTTGCACTTTCTTTAATTTATTTTTTTCATAACTTCTCAGATTGCGCCATATAAATGTATTATGAATTATTTCAAGATACTCTTTTGAGGTAACGGAGCTGACTTCCAATGCCCTGGCTATGTCTGACTGATTAATAATTTTGCCGGAGTGAAAGGACAGAGTTCGGATGAAAAGACGAAAATTATGAGGGTTGATTCTGGGAAAAAGGCGTTGAATATCTCTCCTGATGTAATCCGAGAAATATTCATCCATCCATAAACCGTAAAACTCTGGAGTATCACAACCTTTTATCCTGGGCTCAGGGTAACCGCCTAACTGCCAATGGTCGTATATCTGCTTGACATCCAACTCCGACCTTAGATTTGAAATCCGGTCCAAATCTGGTTTGTCTTGAGAAAGCAGGGAGTAAATTTGAGGAATAGGTTTTTCATAAAATTCTGCTGCCTTAAAGGGCCAAAGTTCAATACTTGCAATCCGCCCAGCCATACTTTCGGACAGCCCTTTGACTATATCAGGAGAACTTGATCCAGTAAGGAGAAACCTTCCGACTGCTTTTCTGTCCCGGTCAATGATACCTCTTAATACATTGAATAATTCCGGGTATTGCTGGGCCTCATCAATAATAGTTTTTTCACTTTGCCTGGCAAAAAAACCTAAAGGATCACTTGTTATCAGTTGATAGTCATCCGGTCTTTCCAGATCATAGTATTTCCAATCCGGACGGACATTTTCAACCAGTGTTGATTTTCCACATTGCCGTGAACCAATAATGGCAACTACTGGGAACATCTCCAGAAGCCGGTCTATTTTTTGCTCGATTAATCTCTTTTTATACATCATTTTTAAATGCTACCTTTAAAAACGATGGCTGTCAAGCAAGAAGTGCATTTAACCGGGGCGATGACTATTTTTGACCGGCGAAGCCTGCCCGCCATCGCTCTCGCTCAGGCAATGCGGGCGGGTCCGCTGGACAAAAGTCTGTGTCTGTCTGCGTGGGTCTGCCTGCCCTATGAAATGCCTTTTTCTTTTCTATTTCATCGGGGTGGCTAATAAAAAGCATTAAAACAACAAAAAGCAAAACTCCTATCCCATTAGCAACAACATCATACACATTAAACGTCCTGTAAGGTAGGTAAAATTGAACGACTTCTAAAACCATACTGAAGAGAAAAATCAACAAACCAGCCCACACAACAAAAGCAACCCCTGACATCTGACGTCTGACATCTGTCCTTCCTGCCCTATATCCTCCGACCTCTGACATCTGACTTCTGACATCTGCCCTTCCGTCCTCCGATATCTGACTTCTTTACCCAGTGAAATTGACGAAGTCACAGCTTGCCGGGTGAAATAGACAAAGTCTGAGCGAAGCGGATTTAACTTGGCATAGCTGATTTCACCGGGGTGACTTCTGCCCTTCTTTGCGTCTCTGCGCGAGGATTTATTTGGATGCTTCCTGCCCTCTGTCTTCAGCCTTCAGTCTTCAACCTAAATACCTGAGTAGTTACGAAAAAACAAATCCAGATAATCCCGTAAATCCTGTCTAATACCAGTTTTTACCCAAAACAGCCCGCCACACTGACGGCGGGTAAACCTTGGGCTGAAATGGGAAGTTTTTGTCAAGCCTGTCAATTTATAGCCTGGGGTTCAAAAACAAAACATAGACAGGATTAACGGGATAAAACAAAAAGGTAACTTCTGAATTATTGGCGCCATCTTGATGGGCTCCGGCCTGGTGCCGATGATGGAAAGGGACTTCATTCTTTTGACTGCCTATGAGTCAACC
>JAFCZU010000575.1 GCA_019314185.1 Deltaproteobacteria bacterium
GTTTGATTTAGCAAAAACTTTGTATCCAAGGTCCTGAAGAATCTTTTGCCCCATTTTCGCCAAAACCTGCTCATCATCTACAAAAAGTATCTGCTCGTTCCCCGTGGGAAGTGGGTCAAGCATTTCGATTTCCGGTGTAGCACTCTCATAAAACCTGGGAAAAAATATCTGGAAAACAGACCCATTCCCAGGCTCGCTTTTGACCTTAATTGCTCCTCCACAGCTTTTTACTATTCCATGAACCACTGCAAGCCCCATGCCTGTCCCCTCGGCCGGCCCCTTTGTAGTGAAAAACGGGTCGAATATACGCCCTCTGACCTTACGGTTCATACCATGGCCTGTATCTCTTACAGTAAGCCTTAAAAATGGTCCGGGTTTTAAATCCAAATATTGAGCCGCAGAGCCGGCATCAATATCCACATTCTCCAGGCTGACCCCCAGCACACCCCCACTGTCCCGCATGGCATGAGCTGCATTAACGCAAAGATTCATCACCACCTGATACACTTGCGTGGCATCAGCCAGAACCGTGCCTGGCATGCTTTTGATATTATTGCGAATCTCGATGGTGGCCGGCAGCGATGCTCTGAGGAACCTGAGCGCTTCTTTGACAATATAGCCGATTTGCACAGGTTTTGGCTCAGGATTGCCCTGTCTCGAAAAGGCAAGTATCTGGCTTACCAGATCTTTCGCTCGATCAGTCGCATCAAGCACCTGCTTTAAATTAGACCGCGCCGGACTCCCCTCTGGAATCCGGTCCAGGGCAAGCTCTGTACCCCAGATCATGACCGCAAGGATATTATTGAAGTCATGAGGCTTTTCCAGCTTCTCCCTGTCAGTAATATCTCGAATTATATTTTCATAGTAAACAGGCTCGTCCTTTTCGTCATAAAAGACACGGGAGTTGATCTCCACGTTTATCCGGGCGCCGTCGTTTTTCTTGAAGCAAGAGCGGAATATCCCGTTTCTCTGCGCAGCGCTCGGCCGGTCTGATTCTGAAACATAAACATCTTCTGGTATGCTGATCGAAAGCAGATCCTCTTTTGTCTCATAGCCAAGCATTCTTACCAGAGCAGAGTTCACATTTATAAATCTCCCTTTCGGGGTGCTTGTGTAAACACCGTCGAGAGAGTTCTCAAAGAGCAGGCGGTATCGTTTTTCGCTCTTTTGCAGCGCCTTTTCAACCAGTTTTTGCGTTTCTTTAAGTTCTATGTTCTGCAAGGCAAAAGCAATATCGTCTGCAAAGTCCTGAAATATCCCAAAATCATCAATATGTTTAGAAAAATCCACAGGGATAGAAACAAACGCTACACCATAAGCCCTGCTGCCGCGCTGTAACCGGACGGACATCACACGGCTTTCAACGCACTCGCTAAATTGATGACAGTCAGGACAGACAAAAGAAGGATGTTCGATTACCACAATATCTGTTTGCCTCAACGCTTCCTGAGCACAATGAGGCAGTTCGCCGTGCTTCAATCGCTCGACCATCGGCAGAAACTCCTTGCCCCAACCAGTCTCGGCAAACTTAAACAACTTTCCAGACTCATCAAGCATAACGATCCAGGCATTGTAATAGCCGCAAATATTTACAAGGTTATCACAGACGCCTTTCAACAACCCGTCGCTATCCGTGTCTCTGATGATAAGCCGGTTAATGTTGCGAGTGGCGCGTAACACGCGGTTGATATGCTCCAACTTCCGCTCGACAATGTTCTGCAATGTTTCCATCTCTTTCGTAAAATTTTCACTTATCACACTGAAACGGTTACAGATTCAGGATTAGTTTTCTTTCGCAAATCTTGCTTGTAGTCCGTAACCCCCTGAACCTCTAAATCCGTGAGCAATTACGATATATTTTCTTATCGGCTTAAATGATGATTTTGTCCATCATGTAATACCATGATTTTTTCATCTGAAAATTATGATATTATTGGGAAATTGATTTTATGAGCCTGTCCGAGAATTATGTCTGTAATGAAAAAATGTGAAAGCGAAACCAAATTTTTGGAAATTTGAGGAGAATAGCAAGCCTGTTTGACGAAAATTTGCGGAGATTTGGGCCGCTTCTCAGACTTTTGCAATAGGATCAGAATTCTCTGACAGGCTCATAGAGAGCTTTGCATAACCTTATAAAACATGCCTTTTTGTTATTCCATGCACGCGAAGCACGACAGGGAATCCATTATTATCAAGCAGTCCCTGGATTCCGGGTCAAGCCCGGAATGACGATTAGAGGGGTTGTGCAAAGGTCTATCCTACTCCAAGGTGATAATCTTGTTCTGGATGGCATATTTGACTAAACCTGCTGTCGTGTGGATACTTAGTTTTCTCATGATATTTCTGCGGTGCGTATCTACTGTGGTGGGACTGACAAAAAGCATTTTGGCGATATCCTTGCCGGTTTTGCCTTCAGCAATCAACTGTAGAACCTCCCTTTCGCGCTCTGTAAGCGGAGAACCTGATGCGAAAGAACTTGCCGAGCGCAATTGCCTGACAAAATCGTTCAGCACAATATTTTCCGCATCCGGACAGAGATAAATCTTTCTATTTAAAACAGCTTTAATAGCTGCAACCAACCGGTCAAAACTTTCCTCTTTTGCGATGTATCCGAGCGCTCCCGCCTTGAGCGCCTCAGTAATATACTGACGATCTTTGTGCATAGAGAGTATAACTACCCTCGCATTCGGAACAGCCTTAATAATTTGCCGCGTGGCCTCAATTCCATTCAACATGGGCATGGAAATATCGAGAACAACAACATCCGGCTTAATTTTATCCACCAGTTTCACAGCCTGACGCCCGTCCCCTGCCTCGCCAACCACCTCCATACCCTTAACACCATCCAGTAGAGATCGAAGTCCCTGGCGAAAAATAAGGTGATCATCCGCCAAAAAAATTCTAATGGTCATATCCAGTTCCTTTGACCGGCGCCTCAATAACCACCCTGGTTCCATG
>JAFCZU010000576.1 GCA_019314185.1 Deltaproteobacteria bacterium
ATCGATATAGTTCAGTTCCCCGAAGGTCCGGGCGGAAACCTTTTCAAGGAGAAAATTTTTCAAGGCCCATTAAGCCGCATGCTGAAAGAGGCCCTTGCCTATCTGAACGCCATTCTCATTGAGGAGATCGTTATCAAGCATCCTGACCGGGCCGAGGCGGATCGTTTTTACAACTATCCGTTCGAGGCCCTGGAAGAGGCTCTTGTCAATGCCGTGTATCATCGCAGTTATGAAATCCGTGAACCGATTGAAGTACGAATTCTGCCCGATCATGTCACCATAACCAGCTATCCGGGACCGGATCGGTCCATCAAGCTTTCTGATTTGCAGTCAGGCAGTTTCATCTCCCGCCGATACAGAAACCGCCGGATCGGCGAATTCCTCAAGGAACTGAACCTGACCGAAGGTCGCGGGACCGGAATACCTAAAATATTACGAGCCATGAAGGCCAACGACTCTCCAGCTCCTCGTTTTAAGACTGATGATGATCGAACATACTTTGTGAGTTATTTTCCCGCTCATCCCCTTGCAGTTTCGAAAGAGACCGCACAAGTCGGGACCAAGCCAGGACCAAATCGGAACCAAGTCACCGCACAAGTCACCGCACAAGTCTTGAACTTTTGCCAGAAGCCGCGCAAGTCCTCAGAAATTATGGAATTGATTGGTCTTAAACACTGGAAAACTTTCCAGGCAAACTATCTAAAACCTTTGCTCCAACAAGAGCTACTTGCTATGACCATTCCTGAAAAACCAACGAGCAGTAAACAGCGCTATATAACGACCGAAACAGGGAACGAGGTCTTAAAAAGATGAACAAATTTTTAAAAGGTGTTTCTTTAACGGTGACGGAAAGAAGAAATCTGAATTGGCGGAGGAAGTAAACAAACGGAAAGAAACTTTTATGATGACATTGCGAAAATTTTCTGCGGAGCCATCTACAATTCCCACCATTACCAGTTGGTATCTGGGATAACTTACGCTCTCAACTTTTAAACTTGCACCTTGGGAGACGCCCTTGACAAATTGGACAAACCGGCGGGTGTGAATTCGTGGGGACTTGCGGGACATCAATAAAAAAGTAAATAACTATCTTTTAAGCATGGGAAGGCTTGCGGTACATCAGTTTATAATGGAGAAATATATAACACCCTTTACATTTACAGCTTTGAAATTATGATTCTTTTGCGCGTTAAGACAAAAAGTCTGTTGTGCTGTTGGGCGGCAAGAGGCAGGAGGTTAAATCTATGTTTAACCCTTGGGGGTTTTCATTAAGAGTCAAAAGTAGCCCCCTATTTTTTAAAGCATATTTTGTGAATGTCTGCCTGGTTGGCGCAAAATTGCAGTTAAGGTCGTGGATATCTTTTGTAACGACACCATGAAGATAGTGGAAGTGACTATAGGAGGATAGAAGTAATGGAAAGAAATGAAATAATACATACCCTGCGCGGCTTTATGGATATGAACAAAGATAGATACGAAATCATACGGATCGGTGTTTTTGGTTCAGCGGCCAGAGACAGCATGAATGAGCAGAGTGATATTGACGTTGTTGTTGAGCTTGGCAAACCTGATTTGTTCTACCTTATCGGCATCAAACAGGACCTGGAGGAGAAGTTTAACAGGCCTGTGGATATTGTAAGATACAGGGGCAGAATGAATGCATTCTTAAAAAAAAGAATAGATAAGGAAGCTGTATATGTATGACAGGGAGCTTGTTTTAGAAATACTGGGGCAAATTTATCAGGCAACGCAAACAATTTTAAAGCGTTTTGAGTCTGTAAAAACAGTAAGCGATTTTACAGACTCACCAGCAGGCATGGAAAAATTTGACAGTTTATGCATGCTGCTGATTGCAATTGGTGAAGCATTAAAAAATCTGGATAAAACCACAAATAAATCACTATTGCCAATGTATCCCAAGGTTGATTGGAAAAAGCCAAAGGCATGCGGGATATCATAAGCCATCATTATTTTGAAACAGATGTGGAGGTAATATACGATGTCTGCAAAAATCATATTCCCGAATTAGCACAAACCATAAATAAAATGATTAGAGAATTATCATAACAGAAGTATGGTCAAGTCTGCGGGAACTTAGGGACATAAATAAGTAAATTTGAAATCGTTTTTCAAAAATGGGTTCTGCACGAAAGGTATTCATGCACATCGAAACTGACATCGAGCGAGTGCGCGAGCTTGCTGAGGCCAAAGAAGACCAGAATTGGCGCTTCCGGACGTTTCTCAAGGGCGTCGATCTGTCTGTCAAGGAACTGGACAGCATTGCTCACC
>JAFCZU010000137.1 GCA_019314185.1 Deltaproteobacteria bacterium
TGGTCTGTCATAAGTCTTTTTTGGGAGTTGCCAAAGACAGCATCCACTTCTTCATCTCCTTCAATTAAAAGAGAACCAAAGTTCCCTTCTCCCCAGTGAACAAACTAATTCTCTCGGAAAAATACCCTTCTGCTCTGCTCAATGTATATTCTTGCCGCTTCTCGCAAAAAATCAATATAACCATAAACAAGGGCTTTTTCGAGTTTATCAAATTTCTGTTTGGTTTCTTGCCAAAGTGATTTAAGTGGTTTCATGTTCTTAACTCATTTGAATATGGAAACTGACCTTCTTTAGCGCAAATTATATAAGCATAGTACTGCTGCCCAACCAGACGGCAGCATCTCCGGCGGCTCATCTATCTCCTTTCCATATTTGACAACCATCTCCAGAAAAAATTTGGCGTGGAAAAAGGCTTCAACAAATGGCCGTGTATGATGTGTCCATTTCTCATTGTGTTCATGTTCAAATTCCTTTCCACCGGCGCCCTCCTTGATGATTTGCTCAAATTCCTTACAAAGTGACCGGCCTTCTGGCGCCAGGTCTCTCAATGCATCAACGATTCTCCTGGTTATATTTTGAAGCCCATATACTTTGAAAGAGTGATGATAGAAGCGGTAGATGGAATCTTCATAACCCCAATGAGAACTCACTTCTTCTACAAGCGACTCAAGTTCGGAAAGCTTTGCCTTGATATTAGCAAGCAACTGATTTTCTTTTTCTTTCAGGTCAGTGAAATAATCAGGGATATCTTTTTTACCCATCTGTTTTCCCCATGAACACAAATCACGCAGTCAGCCCGCCGCCGGGTTTTGGCCATGACAGAACTGGCCGGGAACATGGAAGTGAACGCTCTTCTGCAATGGACAACACGCGTCTTCATTCTTGAGCCTCGATGATCGTTTTTATGTCCCGAAAGTGGATATCGACGAACCGGACGCTTGTGCCCAGCTCTCCGAGCTTCAGGGGAACTTCAAGATCTTCCGAATTCATCAAATCTTTTTTCAAGGACTCCATGGCTCCTTCGTCATGCTTCACAAATTCATTGTACATAGCCGCACATAGGGGACACAGGGCGAGGAATTGCGCCTCATGTTCCTTGGCGAAATGATCTCTGGGAAGCACCTCCACCGCCTCGAAATAGTATTCCCCATCGCGTTTCCTAAAAGGCATCTCTTCTTTGCAGATCTGGCAAATCATCTGACCCGCGTCGTTCGTATATTGTTCCTTGAGCCACTGTTTCTCATCAATTGTTTCCTTCGTAATCCGCACGCTTCTGTTCCGTTGTTCGTATTTCTTCTCTGGGGCCTCGTTTATTTGTTCCGCAAGTCGCTCCTGTCGTCGTTCAGGATTTGTAGAAATTCTTGTTGGGAATGTTGGCTTTTCCTTCTTTGCTAAGATGGTCGCCTTCCACTGCTCGAACTCTTCGGGATGTCTCCTCAGCAATTCGATGTCTTCAAGAGCAACGTCGAGTTCAGAAGCTCGTTGATTCCGGCGCTTATATTCTTCACTACGTTTTTTGGCGTTTTCACCAAATCTTACTCTCTCTATCCATTCCATCCCTTCATCAAAAGGAAAACCTTTGGGCAATTCTTCGCGGGCGGCATCACAAGGTCGGACGAATTCACCATTCTTCTGAGGGACCCAGGCCTTTTTTTTCAAAACATGTACAAGCTGAGAGTCGGCATATCTTGCCCCGTTGCTCCAATTCTTCTGGTACTCTGCCTGAAGGTATCGTGGATCCAAAGAAGACATTGTCTTCCAAACCAGATTTGAAAGCTCTAATGATGGGGACTCAAGTAACTCATCCAAGCGTTCAATTACATAGTCTCGATTAATAGGAGAAGTGTATCTCTCGCCTGGTACACTCCTGAGATAGTCCAACTGCGGGTTTTCATAACAATTAGTATCTGTAACCGGCAATATGTGCTTTACACCAACAGTTTTTGCAAAAGTCACGAGCTTTTCCGTGATTATTTGCTTATTACGGTAGAAATCTGAAAGTTTTCTGGGGAAATCCTTGTCACTCAACTCGTCATAATATGCTGACAGACCGGTTCGCAAATATGGAGAATCTAAGTATACTTGAGAGGGCTTTGACCACATGTCATCGGCTCGCTTGAAGATATAGAAGCCCTCAAACTTTCCCGCCTTAGTTGGGTTTTGTTCAACGAGCTTGATAAAGCGGCGGAGGTCTTTGAAATAGGTTTCTTTGTTTGGAATATTTGCTTCATAAGTGTACCGTGATTTCAAGATCCCCTCGATCTCCTCAGTCTCACCAACCTCCCGGACTCCGATTTTTTCCAAAAACATTCGTGCGGTTGCCTGCTGAGTTTTTTTCTTTCCGGATAGGTATGTCTGGCTGTTTACTCGTGGTAAAGTTTCGTCATGTTCAACACCGTTACCTGGAAAGTAACAGCTTTTTCCTATGCTATAGTATCCATCTCTTAGGCGAACAATACGGACATATTCAAGTCGATAGAAATCGTTATCTTCGTTTAACTCCTTATAAAGCGTCGAATACATTTGTTGGTGCCATTCTGGTGGGTTAGCAGATAGCCATGCCATGAAGTTTTCATAAGGTCCGTAGGGATACCTCTTTTTAGATACCTTGTCACAGAGCAAATCTATAAACTCTTCTATATCCCACTTCTCAATTGCCAACCCGGCAAGAAAACGATCCTGATTACTGTTGCGCTGAGATGCTCCGATAGCCCACTTGGGCGGTTCATCTTCTTCAACAAGAAACTCAAGGTCTTTTTCCGACAGAAGTTCCTTCAGTGAAGCCTTGGCCTGGAGAAGGTGCCGCGCTGGGGCATGGGATTTCGAATGTGTTGGCGTCAATGGTTCATTGTTCATCGCCTCGATAATGGATTGACGGATAGGCTCATATCGTTTGGGAAGGGTATCCACAGGGTTCGGCAGGACGCTAAGAAATTCACCAGTCAGCAAACCAAGATCCCGAATGTCATGCAGAGAAGAAGCCGCTAATTCCGCAAGCAGGTTGAATAAAGGATCATTGGCCGATGTTTCCTTGATACTAGCGCGACTTAACTCGGGAACAAATGGTGCGTGCAAGTGAAAGCGGAGGCCGGACGTTTCCTTTTCGGCAGGGAAAAAGACCGCTACGTGACCAAGATTGGCAGGCACGATTTTAAGTTGTTTCGACAGAGCCTTCTTCTGAGAAGTAAAGTCAGAAATCTTGGGGAGGAATTCGAGGGCATACGCAATGGAAACGCTCGGAATAGGCCTGCCGTCAATCTCTATTGGTGTCGCGAAGAGTAAAAAGTGGGAGCTGGAAGTTTCCTTGTTACCGGTCTGCTTAAGCACTTCCACATGGTGATCAGAGTGTTGAATCCTCAGAACCTCTCCAGAAATACGACCGCTTATCTTCCAGCTAATAGCTTCGATGTTGCGCAGGAAAAGCAGTGTGACTTCTGCCAATTCTTCTAGTCCTGCAGCAATTTCCGCGAAGGCAACTTCTGGGGACTTTTGGGGATTATTGAAAGGGAATTCAAACCGCGTTTTATTGCCAAGATTTTCGCTTGGTGGAATCTCGACAGGCAGAACTAATTGCTCTATTTTGAAAGAAAAAGTGGGGGACCAAATACGTGGGGTTTCAGAGTAGGCGAAAACCGCTTTAAACCCGACCCCAAATCGTCCAATCTTATTCTCCTGACTTTCTTTAGCACCCTTACCGATGTTTGTAATTCGTTCCACATCCTCCTTCTCAAAGGAACGTCCATTATGTTCGAAAAACAGTGTATTATCGTTGAGGAAAAAGTTTACCTCCGTCGCTCCGGTGTCTTCCGCATTTTGAAGTAGTTCATAGATAAAATGCGCTCGGTCGGGGTAGAGCTCCTCAACAATTCTACGGATTCCATAGTACTCTTCGTCAGCAAGAACATCAGCTAGTTTCTTGCGCCTGCCGTAAAGATTGTCCAAGAAGCTCATCTGTCAGACCCCTCAACAGAGATTACCCCATATGCAACCGGCTGAGCAGTAATATCAGCTCTTTCCATTGCGATATCCAATTCTTGAATGCGACGCGCGTAATCCGCTTCAGCCGAATCAATCTGAGACTGCCGCATCCGTCTTATTTTTTCATCAGTTGCCTGATTAAGTTGGTCTTTAAGTAAGGCAATTCGCGCTCGGTGGCTGATTGTCAGACTTTCACGTCGATATTGTGCCAATTCCTGTGTCAGGCGCTGGTGTTTTTCGCGCGCCTCTGACCAGAGCTTATAGTGGTGAGCATCAAGCTCGTCCCAGGCTGAGGGTTTGGGGATATTATCTTCGCCGGTTGGATTCTCTTCAGCTTTTTCAAGGAGTTTGCCCAAATGAGGCGTAACCCGCTCTGAACTTGAAACTGGACACAGAACCATGTCTTCCCTGATACCGTGAAACTGCCATTGGTAGATTGCAAACAGGCAATCTCCACGAGGGACAGACCGATCTTTCACCTTTAGTGTTGTTACTACCAGTTTTGTGGTGTCGAATGCTCTGGACGCTTGTCTTACCAAGGGATGCAAGGGCATGATGAATGCCGTTTCCGGATGCTGGGATGCACAAACAGCATCAAAGGTTACAAGTAGGTGAGGATTGCCATCCTTTAACCAGTTTTCCCATTCTCTGTACGAGGATGTGTTTTGTCTGAGTAGCTTATGAAAATCCTTCAATAACCGGTTACGGGCCTCCTGGGACAAGCGCAACGTCTTGAGCGGTTTCTCCCCAAGAATGAATTCCTGCTCTTTTCCAAAGAGTTTCTGTAGATAATTCGTAATAAGATTGCGGATCGCTTCTGGGGAAAGCCAAAAGCTCGACGCCTCGTTAATCTCTTTCTTCATCTGATCTTCAGGCAGGCGAATGCCAAACAGCTCAACCTGTTTCTGTTCGAGCTCTTCCTGTTCCTGTATCAAGCGGATTTGATTGTCCGCCAACTGCTGTAGTTTTTCACGGCGTTCGTCATCACTCAGATTGAAATTCTCAGCGATGTTGCGGATTGCACTGCTGATTTCACCTAATATCTCTTCGCTGCTACCGAGGGCGTTGTTGAAAACTCCTATGCGCAGCAAACACCGTTCATAAATGTCTGCGTCAACCGTCCCAGGCGTAATCAGGTTGAAAATAGCGACACTCTCACTTTGTTGTCCCCAGCGGTCGATACGCCCGATTCTCTGCTCGATTCGCATGGGATTCCAGGGTAAATCGTAATTAATGATACAATCACAGAACTGATAATCCAATCCCTCGCTGCCAATTTCAGAAAACAGCATTAAATCTAAAGCGTTATTGTCTTCCCGCTTCAACTCAAAACGATTGCGCATTTCGGCACGCTCTTCATCCGGTACACCACCATGCACTAATCCTACGCGGAAACCATCTGCCTTTAGGTGTTGATAAAGATAGTTAAGCGTGTGCCGAAAACTGGAAAAGAGCATGACCTTGTTATTGAGTAGCCCTTGTTTGTTCTTAAGAATCTTTCTGATGGCCTCAAGCTTTGGATCCTCAGGATCAAGGTTACGCGCTTGTTCCAGAATCATTTTGATTCTTGTTTCTATGACCTCGACCGTTGTCGCAGATGGAGCCTCTCCCGTATTGTCGGCCTCTTCCCATGCCAATTCGTCAACATGACGATTAAGTATCTCCTGGAGGAAAGGGACAAGGCCGTATAAACAACTCGCTGCCTGCCGTCTGATTGTTGTCATCATGAACTTGACATTGGTATCTCCATGAATCTGGCTGAATATTTCTGCTTGAATCTGAAGCAGATCGTCATGGAGCTTCTTCTGTGCCGGGGTAAATTCAATGACGACAGTTTCCGGTTTTCTTAACGTGAAGTCGCCAATATCCCTCCTGCGGGTTCTGTTAATTATTCCAGCGAATGTATGCAGCGCTTCGAGGTCAGTAATCGTTTGCACACGCTTTCCTGATGTAATATCGCCACGGAAGAGTTGATTGCGTATTCGGGAGAATTCCGGATTGTTTTGCAGCAATGCCTGTCCCCACGATGTTGCAGCAGCCCCATCAAGTGCCTCGGCGGCTTTTGCGGTCCATTCCGCCCCCTGACCGCGTGCAAGGTTTACTGCGCGATTTATAAACGGATTCGGCTCTGCCATGTGCTCAAAGCTCTCTTGGTCGATAATGAGATCAGGGCGCAGTACATTGAGTAAAATAAAGAGGTCGTAAGTACCCATCTGTATCGGCGTGGCAGTCAAAAATACGACTGCTTCAGCGTGGTCACAAAAGAATCTTACAGCTTTATGTCTAAATGTATCTGTGTTTCGGATGTGATGGGCTTCGTCCACAATAACCAGATCAAACCGGGGCGGTGGGTCCAAATCCAGCAGACCCTTTTTACGTTTTCGCTTGCTATCCGGGCTTGTTCCGTAAAGGAGAGCCTCGTCAAACAAGGAATAGGGCATGATGACTTTCTGGTATTGCTCGGGCCAAACTCCTTCCATGTCCATTTCGTTAATGCAGTAACGAAGCATCTTGCCATCAAGATGACTGAAACGCTCTTCAAAACGTTTCATCTCAATTTGCCATTTGCGTTCAGTTACCAATGGACGAGGGCAAATGATGAGGATGGAACGGACATCACGCCTGGCCTGTAGCTCACGCAGAATCAACCCTGCTTCAATGGTTTTCCCCACACCAACCCCATCGGCAATGAGTAATCGCGGTCGGTCGGATCGGATAAATTTCAGAACAGGCCTGAATTGATATGGAATAAAATCAACGCGGGCCGCATTAAGAGAATAAAGCGTCGATAATCCTGGATGTTGTATTTGAAGAGCGGTGAGATAGGAGTGGAATTTGTGACAAGGCAAAATAATAGAGTCCTTATCTTTCCGTTCTTTAGCCTGTAACTGGGAGACATAGAATATTTGCGTCTCACCATCAATGAACACGTTGTAACGATTTTCCGGTTTACCCGGCATAATCGACACAACCGCTCCCTTTATTTCAGGATTTGATTTCAAAAAGACAATCTGGCCAGGCTCAAACTCGGCTGCTTGTGTTTCTTTCCCTGGAGTTGGTTGTGCTTCGTTTGCAGGGGCTTTCGAAATAGAGGTCGCACGCCTTTCGAGCAATGATGTTTTTGCTGCACGAATCTCCTGAATAAAAGCCTCTTCGGCCTCAATCACCGTGGCGAACCGCTGCAGGGTGTCCATGTCCCGATATACATCTTCCAGCGGAAATCCTTCTGTGCCTGCGTGAGCACACCTGTTCCGGACGGTTTGCATCTCTTTAACAAAACGACGAGATTCCGGGGACAGATTCATCTTCATTGAAATCTGGTACCAATTTTGATCCAACACCCGAAAAAGAGCAGCAAGATCCAATGATGAGAGGGAGACCATTCCTTTTTGTTCGACTCGTCGCTGTTGCTGAAAGGACAGCTTGTCCACCACAGCATCTTTCCACCAGTTATCGAAAAGTGAAGGCAGTACCCTTTCAAGGTATCTTACTATATGCTTGGTTGCCTTTTGTAGCAAAATATTCAAAATTTTTTCCATATTCTTCTTTTAGGAAATACTTATGAGACGTTCCTCAGTTTATAAATTTGTATCATCAAGAATGGAATAGCTAAATCCCTTTTTTTAGTTCATAGTTCCAGCTCTCGTTAAATGCTTGTTATAATGATCATATCTTTTATTCGCTTTAAAAGCAAATACTGTGATGGCCGGCATTGATTCATCTCAGTATCGTCAACCCTGAAAACTTGAAGTTGTCGTCAAACTTAAACAGCACTGGAAAATGTTTCAGGTCTTTCTTCCTTAGCTCAAAAGCAAAGCTG
>JAFCZU010000577.1 GCA_019314185.1 Deltaproteobacteria bacterium
CTCGTCGAAGCTCTTCATTCGATGCCTATGATTTCCATCTTCCAAACGCGACTGCCGAACCGGCTTCGGCTCCTCCCATCAGCATTCGGCTCACTTTTCGAGAGGATGAGCCGGAAGAATGGGGCGACCGGCAAACAGCCAAGTTGAATCGAGCCAAAATTCTTCAGAGTGATGCAAATGATTGTGCTACTGTTATATTGAAGGTCGGAGCACGCTTTGATCCATCGACCCAAGAGTTCGTTCAGGATTGGGAGTTTCAAAACCTTGATGGATCTGCCCTCACAGGATTAACGGATGCCGCGATGGGGATGCTTCGGAACGAGGTGTCCTATTACTATCTGGCTGCACTGCGCGACGCTACCAGACATTTCGATGCGAAAGGCACTTTCTGGCGTCCGTTCCTGAAAGAGTCACAACTCACCCCAGAGAATCGAAAAGAGATCGAGAGTAAGCTTTCTGAAGTTAACGATCTGATTATCACGTCACACACCAGCTTCTCCAAGGTTGTTAAGTGTCTAAAAGATGTGCAAAATGTAGTGACGATGACAGGAGGGGATGATTTAGTCTCGGTGGATGCAGTTCCTGGACGTCTCTTCGATATGCTCTCCAAAGCAGCAGTTAACCTGAATAGTGGAACTGGGGCAAAGATACCCGTTGGACGACACGGAGAAGGCACCCAAAGTCTGGCCGTTTTGATGCTTTTCAATGCCTACCTTCAGGCATGGAATAAAGGCGATCCATTTGTTGCTCTTGAGGAACCGGAAGCGCACCTGCATCCTAGTGCCGTGCGCGCGCTTTGGCAACTGATTGAACGAATTCCAGGACAGAAAATCATTTCGACTCATAGTGGCGACCTTCTTTCAGAAGTTCCTTCTGATGCCGTCGTTCGACTTCATAATGAAGGTGGGTGTGTAAAGGCATCACGGATGCAGGACGTAAATCTCAACGAAACTGACATCCGTAAATTCAACTATCACATCCGGCGAGCTAGAGGAGAATTGTTGTTTTCCAAATGCTGGATTCTTGGAGAGGGGGAAACTGAAGGAACTCTAATTCCTGAATGTGCGAGAATCTTGTCAGGTAGCCAACGGAATGGGTATTCAGTGGGTTGTTCTTGCAGATAACGATGCACAAGGCGCAAGCGACCATGAAGCAGTTCGCCAACAACTAAACGGCCGGTCTGAATCAGATGTTTTTTTCGTAATGCCAGAGAAAAATATTGAGCAACATCTCTGTGTGAACGGATTTTGTGATGTCTACCACGGATTGCTTAGTACCCAACCGCTCAAAAAGGTGACTGCGTCCCCTCAAGATGCAGACTACCCTATTCAAGTCGCAAAAGCGTTACCGAATAAACTAAAGACACATGCTGCACAAAAGGTGCTAACAGCAATCCATAATGATTTTCGATATTTGTTTAGCTGGGATGGCACCCCAGGAAACGACAATGAGCGGCTCATAGAGTTTCTAAAACAGAACTTTGGCATCGGTTGGGTAAAAACTGCAAAAATTAAAAAAATCGATAACGATAAGATTATAAAAGTATTCACTGAAAAAAATTGTCTTTCACTAAAACTTAACGATAAAAAACTTGAAGTTAACCTAGAAATCGATGACGGTAGAACCGATAAATTCGTTGTAATAATAGAAAATAGTAAGCTAAACATATACGATTCTCGAACCATACCGCAGCTGTTTCAAACCGTAATCGAAGCTGCACTTAAACTCGGGGAGGAATAATGAACATATCTGATTATCAACTTAACGAAAACCAGCGGGCTGCGATCAGTTGGACTGAAGGTCCGCTGTTGGTCTTGGCTGGCCCCGGCTCAGGTAAAACCCTAGTCCTTACGCTCCGAGCAGCACGACTGCTTCAGGCGGATCCAGATGCAAGTGTGCTGGCACTCACTTTCACCACCAAGGCTGCCGACGAGATGCGAGAGCGGCTGGATAAGTTAATGGGAGGTCGTGCTGACCGGGCGCATCTTTGCACTTTCCACTCCTTCGCCGGTGACATCTTGAGACAGCATGGGAGTCATGTGAGAATCCAGCCTGATTTTTCACTTATCACAATTGATGATGACCGTGTGGCTGTGCTTGAGCAGGTAATATCTAATCTTCAATGCGATACCTCGGCTGTTCCGTCTGATCGCAAGAATCTTTTATTTTTGTTGGATCGTTTGTTTGCGGAATCCTACGATGGAGGGTGCGAAGTCGCCAGTATGATAAATACTCCACCGTGGCTGCCACAATTGTTCAAGGATTACTGTGAAGCATTACAACAGAGTAATCGTTTGGATTATGGGGGACTTTTGCATTTCGCCCGAAAGTTACTTTTGCAGAGTCCTGGTGTGGCGCGATTAACACGCTTGGCTTGGCAATATATCTGCGTTGACGAATTTCAGGATACAAACCGTGCACAATACGACCTGTTGCATCTCTTAATTGGTGGACAGGATTCAAACCTCTTCGTGGTTGCAGATGATGATCAGATTATTTACCAATGGAACGGTGCCAGCCCAGAACGTCTGCTCGCTCTGCGGGAAGATTTCGGAATGGAGTCATTGCAGCTTCCAGAGAATTTTCGCTGTCCTCCAATTATAATTCAGCTAGCTAACAACCTGATTAGCCACAATCAGATGCGTTCTGAGGGTAAAGAGCCACTTGTCGCACGAAAGACCGCAGCAAAGTCACCAGCCTTAAAAGTGCAGATGTTTGATAATGAAGACGCTGAGGTCGCAATGATCCCTACTGTAATCAAGAAAGCAGGATGGCACGTTAAAGACTGTGCGGTTCTCGCTCGTTCGACCAAGTTGCTTCAACGGGCGGCGAGGGCGTTAAACGATAGCGGCTTTGTTCCTTATGTCGCGCAAAGAAAGAACGAGTTTGAGTGTGCTTCCGTTTCTTGGATGCATGCTGTTCTTAGACTTGCGAATGCCCGCCATGATCGAGAGTTTCTTCGCCGGATTTGCGTTGCATGGAAGGCTTTTACTGGAGTCGTTATTGAGGTAGAGGATGTCGAGGCTGCTGCGGCTCTTAACGGTGGTGATTTTCTTCGAGCATGGGTGGATGGTGTATCGGCCAAGGTCAATTCTGACGAACATTATGAGTTGCTGAGTCGAGTTAGCCGTGACCTTGTTGATCGTCTCGCTTTCGTCGAATTGCTAGAATGGTTTTGGACTCAAA
>JAFCZU010000578.1 GCA_019314185.1 Deltaproteobacteria bacterium
TTATCCATCATCCCGCTGAGTAAACGTATCGTCCGAGCTTTTTAAACTGTTTCTGCCAAACTGGGCTTCCCAGTATTCTTGCACTGCGGGACAATGGATAAAACTCTATACGTTATGCCTAAGATTTCTAGTCTGGTTACTATATTGAATTCGGCCTTTCTTCCATTCCAGAAAAAAATGTCCCCCAGAGAAACATTCTTTTGGCTTTCGTAGTTCAGAAACAACTTTTCTCGTTTCTTAAAATTCCTACATACAATCTCTCTTGCTGACCCCATAATCATCTCCTTATTAGCTAAAAATTATTCGGTAGTTGATAATTAGCTCCAAATCACATAATGGAAGTCACCTGCCGGTATGAAGCGCAACGGAATACCGGTCAGGTGAACTGACTTGATATGCAACCCATTTTATATTTTGGGATTTAATCTTTTATTTACCTCTTTTAGTATTTTTCTTGATCGTTTTGATACAAAGGTTTCATAATCATTATCCAATACACCAAAACCGTCTAAATCATCAATTAAATGAGATTTCATTGTTTTTTCAATATCTTTATTGTCCTTAATAAACTGTTTCATGTATACACTCGGGGATTTACTGCCGATTATACGCTTATTTAAGTTATCATCAACGAGAGTTATGTTTGATATGGTATTGATTACCCAGTCTTCATAGCCATCCTTTTTGAGATAGCTTTTCGGAAAAAAATGATGGTAGTTTTTACTATTAGCTCTTTTAAGATATGCATTCCCCAGTTCAACTTCAGACTCACCATCAAATGATAAGGGTTTAAAAGAAGCAAAAATACAAATTATCGCTTTGCAAAATGAGTTACCCGCGCTGAACCATCTCTCTTCGATTTCATCCTCCGTAAGTTTCACTTCTTCACCTCGATAACTTGGAGGTTGCTCTTTAAAAATTCTGTCCATTTTTTTTAAGTCAAGCGCAATTTTCCCTTCTGCGCCAGATGAAAATCTTTCAGATAGACTTGCCCAAAAAAAGTATTGCTTCAATAATTTGTTCTGAATGTTTGATGGTCTATTCCCTTTCATTTTTATAAAGAAATATGAGAACGGGACTATAATTGCGTTATAAGGAAGCAGTCCACCAACTGGTACGCTCAAACTTTTTCTTAGATAATCAACTGCATAAAAAATACCATCTTTAACAGTTTCCCAACTATTTATGAATTTAGTTTTGTTCAATTTAAGAATATCCCTCCGACGAACCTGCTTGACCAAATAGGCAGATACACATTGTAGGACGGTTGTATCCGGGACAGTTTCGTAACCGACACTTTCGAGATCTTTTTCGGAATTCGAATTATTAATAAGATGGTTGTATTTTTCGAGCAGGTCGAATTTTTTCTTTTCATCATATGTTTTTGCAACCATTATCTCAAATAGCGTTAATTCGGTTCCGCCAGTATTTATTCTTGTAAATACCTCGCAAGCGATATCCAATGGATAGTCAGGCATGACAATAGTTGAAAAATCGTAACCAGTTAGCCGTTTTTGATAAGTTTCTATTTTTTCTAACCCCTCTTCATCGTATCTTTTCATCCACTTTATAAAAGTTCCACTTAGTAGTTCATGAACCGAAATATATGGAGCTTCTTCGGGCGGATTAATCAAAACAACTTCTTCGTCGGCGTCAGGGTCCATTGACAGATCGATAGATATATCTTTATAGTCAATTTCTATTTTATCGCCGTTTTTATTTATAAATTTATATAGTAGACCTTTTCTGACAGCGTATAATGATGTAATCCGCTGCTGTCCATCCAAAATATAAAAAGATGTTGCACCTCTTTTTGTTTTTGGCAGTACATCGTTTCCAATAGTCTTATAATGCCTCATCTCCTCTCTTGTTTTCCAAAGAATGAATGTGCCAATTGGAAACCCTTTGATGATACTATCAATGAGCTTTGCTGTTTGAATCTTATCCCAAACAAAACTACGCTGAAAATTCGGTATTTTAATTTGACCGTCATGGATTTCTATAAATAAGCGTTCATACTTTTTATTTTGATTTTCAGGTTGAAGCATCTATTTGTCTCCTCAATTTTCAGTCTTAAAAACTGTTTAAAATCGTCAATGTTCCGTGTTACCAGAATCAGACCATTCACCACGGATATTGCAGCAATCTGTCCATCAACAAATGACAGAGTTAAGCCTTTTGACGATAATCTGGCACGTTCTCTTGCATGCCACTCTGCTGCCCTGTCATCATAAGGAAGAATAAGCATCGTGCGTTTGACGATGTCGTTAAGGAATGAAGCAAT
>JAFCZU010000579.1 GCA_019314185.1 Deltaproteobacteria bacterium
CAAATCCTCTTTTCGGACTCGTCTGAGAGCTTCAATGAAACGGACTTCAAGCTCACTGTCAAACAAAGAGTTTATTTTAATATCTTTCAATGTATTTGTTCGTGTTAATTGCTCTTTATAGCCTAAAATTTCTGAGAGCATTTCAATGGCAACATCCCGTGATGTGCCAGACATATTATAGCTTCTCTTATAGGCAAAAAGGCACCTGTAACATCCATCTTTTTCGGGGTTCTGATTGCAAGGGCAGGAGCGGAGCACATCAAGTGCTTTCTTAAAAACCGCCATCATCGGTTTTTCATCGCGCATTAATTGTTTTAAATATCCGGTTCCACCGGGCACAGTGTCATAAAGCGCCAGGTATTTTTTGCGATGAGTTGAATCCGGAACCGGTTCTTCATGCAGGGCTGTTTGAAGATGATCAATGTTGCCACCGAACATTTGCTTTAATCCTAAGTGAAGCGCAGCAATAAAACTATGAAGCTTACGATCCGAGCCTTCAAAAGTAATAACCGGAAGCAGCATCAGAACAGCTTCAGATGAAAATTCTCTATACAGATAAACACAGTCAGTAAGATTTTTCTCGGAGTCTTTTTTTCGGGAAGGACATGTTAAGGCATGCTTGATTTCACCTTTATGATCCTGAAAATTAATCTCTCGAAATGTTGCTTTGGATAAAAATTCAAAACCAAACGGAAAATCATCGTTGTTGACTTTATAAGCATCTGTTATGTCATTTTCTTTATAACCGACAATCATCTGTCTATTATAAAAGTTTGAATCACGTTGGTCATTATCATCGCTGATACGACTTTCACGATCTGAAGTTGTTGCAAACATCTGTCGCATCTTGAGCATCTGACGTTTTTGACCTGAATCAGACCATAAAGCGCTGCCGCATTGAGGGCATGTTGAATAATCCTGTGTTGTCCCTTCAACTGTCATATATGAGCAGTTATTGCATAATCTCCATATTTCGACATCAGAAACGGACAAATCTATCTGATCAACACAAACCTTACGTCCGCCGGCATAAAAGGTGCCGGCAGGCGCCAGTTCACTTATTGCGCTGACAGCAGGTCTTTCATAGTCGTATGTAAAAGTATCATAGTTGCTGCCTTCTTCTTTCGGTTTTGCTTTCCTGCGATATATTATGGAGCGTAACATCACGCCTGCTTCAGGAAATGCATAATTGGGGATTAATCCTTCATCGGTAAAAAAATTGAGTGTATGCCGGTCATTTATCCGGGTTACCAGGGAATGCAGTCCATTCTTTTCGCGGATAAGCTCATCCAATTCCTTTTGATAGTTTTTATCTTTTACCTTTTCTTTCTTCTTTTTCCGGATTTTTGCTTTTAAAAAATTAACCTTCTTTTTTAAGGATTCACGTTCTTTGTAATGATAATGAAGCCTGTCTATTATTCGATAAGATAGACTCCCTTCCTTGTCTCTGTCGCCTTCAACAAATATTCTCAGGTACTTTTTGGATTCATCTTTTAAAGTTTCTGAAAACATTTTTTCAAACTCGTCTAAAATTAATGTCTGACGGGTTTCGATGAAATTTAAAAAATTATGTGGAAATTTTTTAATATCAACCGGATCAAGATTTACGAGAACATTTCTAAGCTTTAATGGGATGGCGTTTTCGCTGATTCCTGTTTCCACCCATTTATCAAAGCAGAATGCTGTAAATTGGCGTTCCAGGACAGCAGATGCGTTCAAAAAAACACCTGGCGGATCAACCTGGCCGGATATCATAGCTTCCGGTTCTGCAAAGAAATAAAGATCATGAGGCCTGGCATTGGCAACTGTAAAATTTAATGCATTTCCGTTCTTACGGCCTGCACGTCCAATTCTTTGAAGATAATTAGCCTGGGCAGGTGGGACTGAACATAGAATTACAGATGAAAGCTCTCCAATATCAATTCCAAGTTCCAAAGTTGGAGTGCAGGAAAGAAGGTTCGGGTCCCACGGCTTTCTATCCTTTCCTTTAAAATTTTCCTCCAGTTGTTCACGCTCGTCTCGTTTCAGCAGTCCTGTATGTTCGGCTGCGAAAATCCTTTCTATATTTCCGGACGCATACAGTTTTCCATAATAATCATCTCCAGCATCTGTTTTCCGGTATTTGCCATAGCAATGGAAGCGATGGCATTGAGCGCCTTCCCAGTATTTTATTTCAGATAACGGCACAGATACATTATGGCTGCATTCCCTGCACCTGAACTGAACGACCTTATCGCTGATACTTAGCGCATCAGGTAATAAACCCCATACCCTTTCATTATTTACTTTCTTTTCAACAAGAATATTTTCTTTAATCAGAATTTTTAAAACTATCTCATAAATATTGCTTATTAATTCTGCAACAAGAGGATACAATGGTGAAAAGCATTTATCTGCCCATGACTCACACCATGTCATCCGGCTGCTTCGGCTTCTCAATAGCAGGTCAAATCGATAAGTCCTTTTGGTGGTCAAAAAAGCCGGAGTCCGGGCATTCCCGCTAAAATTGGGCATCCATGGTATCCGGTTTATAATAAATGGCTCGCCCCATCTTTCAATGAAGGTATCAAGTTCTTGATAATAAATGCTTCCCTGGTTTTTCATATGAACCAGCAGCCCCAAAATGAACACTTTCAGGGTATGCTCATCCAAATTCTTAAATCCGCCAATCTCATTTTGAATCTGCTCCAAAATCTGCATGGCTGCATTATCAAGTAAATCAACCGTATTCACTGAAAATTTCCCATTCTATCCGCTTTTCAACGTCTCTTAATAGTTTGGAACCTTGTGGAAGTCTGCCTTCCTGTTTCAAAACTTCATAGTCGGCAAACCATGCCATATTCGGAGGCAGGAATGTCGAAATAAACAAGTTCTCATCCATTTTTCCCAACCAGAATCGGGCAAACTTTTCAGGCAATACAGCAAGAGTCAGTTTATCTGATTCTTTGTTTAAAAATTTAAGCACAAATTGTTGCAGAGCGCTGCGGAAGTTAAATCTATATGTTCGTCCGGCAAAAAAACCGGCCCTGTGAGCTGCATCCTGGACTGAATCTGAAAAAGTCAAAAGCTTTTTATCATCGTTAAATGTTGAAGAATAAAGTTGTGAGATTAAGACACTTGTAAGACTTGCCGCCCTTGAACCCAAGATTGTCAGGCTGTTATGCCCTCCACAGTAAGGGCAGTTATGTATTCCGATCTCTTCGTTCTTTCTCCTTGCCCTTGTATTTGGGACAAAAACACGTATCAGGTCATTTTGACCACAGTTGGGGCATTCTTCTGGTTTTAGCTGGCTAGTAAGATTCAAGCACTCTGTACAAAGATTATATAACTGCCCATCCATATTAAGATTCTGTGGCTCTGCTGATTCAGGAAACAGGAAAGTAACTTTAGGGTCGTTTTTAAAAAATGAAATATAGAAAGGTTGCAGATCAGGATTAACTTCTTTATCACTTTGGCGTTTCAGCCCTGCCCAACCCATGCTGTTGCATTCCCTGCAATGAATGACAGGCATGTGCTTTTTTAATTGTTCATCATTTAAATCATCAGAAAATGCAAGGCGTGGTGGTTGCGATACTTCACAAACCATGCGCCGCAGTTCACGAAGCCAAAGCTGATACCTCACATGCAGAAAAGGCCGGTTCTTTTCTT
>JAFCZU010000580.1 GCA_019314185.1 Deltaproteobacteria bacterium
CGGATACAAATTCAAAATGAGCTTCGGGATTCCGGTAGCTCTACAGATTCATTTTTTTTCAAAGAACAAAAACGGTATCGGTTACATGCAAAAACCTAACCGGACATTACTGTAACTTTATAGTTTAACGGCTTTGCTTCATTCTCAAACTTCTCTATTAAATCCTCTGGCGCAAGGACAATTTCCATTTGCTGAAAGTCAGTTTTACCAATTGAGCCAAATACAGTTCCTTCATCATTGAATTTTCTAATTTCATCCATCAATGAACGTAACTTAAAGTAGGTATAGGTGTAAAAGCTGTTATCATGTTTATAGCGAAAAGCGGCAACTCCACGTCCAATACAGCACTTTTTTTGGCCATATTTTGTGCCCCTACAGGTGCTCTCTAACACTTATCAAGGTGTCATTTGGATGCGCCAATCGCTTAGGCTCTGTAGTATAAATTCGTTCTTCTGGAAACCTGAAAGTAAAATCAGCATCCCCTTGAAACATTGGCATTCCAATGCCTTCTTGATTATAAGAACGCCCCGGTGGTGACTGCCCCATAGTGAAATCAAATTCATCAGAAAAAACACCTTCCTCCCAATCCTCCTGCGCTTCCTCCACAAACCACTGCCTGAAAAGCGTTTCCGCCATGGCTTCGAGGGTTTTGTTCTGGCGGTGGAGCAGGTCTATCTTGTCATCGAGAGAGCGAAATATCTAAATTTTCAATATCTGATGGCTTCAATGATGGATATGCAGAGGTCGAGCCATCTGCAATAACATCTAGTATTTCGACAATTTCGGTAGAAGTTAGATAATAATATATGAATAATGGTTCTGCTAAATTCGTTTTGGTTTCGATCACGGAAAACCCAGTTGAAACCACAAGGTTCGGAAGTGGGTTCGTAATAAAACCGTAATGCCTTTGAATCGGCCTAACGGTTGAATAGACAATGTCATTACGCTTTACGAGTCTTTTTGCTCTACTTGGCGCATCTACTAATAATAACTTTTGGAAAGAATCAACCTTGCCGCAGGTTATTGACCCTGTATCTAAATATTGAATGGTGTTATGGGGATAATCTTTATTTATAGTTTGGACATTTGATGTAATTGCAGCCCTAAGTTTACATTCCTTCCACTCAGCCATTTATTTTCACCTTCCCCAAACTCTCAGCAATAAGAGCATTCAACCGTTTTTCCTCTTTTAACTGCCCCCTCAAACCCCACTTTATAATTATCAATTTCCCCTTATTCATTTCCCCTCAAGCCTTTCCATAAGCCTGAAGGCGTCTTTCTCAAACTTTGAGAATGCAAACCATTTTTTCCCAAGATCTTTTAATGATGCCCCAAAATGAAAAACCTCTTTGTCATCTATTATAATGAACCTGTCATGCGCGTATTTAAACTTTTTTATTTCCACAGGCGGATATTGAGAATTATATTTTTTCACATCCAGAGCCAGTTGTTTTGAAATTGTCTTTGTAAAGATTTTAACCGTTACACTCTTTTTTCTTTTTGTAAGCAACAGCAAAACTGAATCGTCAATATAATTATCAATAATGATGATCGATTTTTTCGCTCTCCTGATAAGATCAGAAACAAATTTATAAGCATCAAAAATCTGTCCATCAAAAAAGATGCCTTGCTTCGGCGTGATTTCCTTGCTTTCTATGGCGTTCAATACCTTATCAATCTTTGTATCGGTTTTCAGTTGTTTTATTTCAAGAGCATCAAGACGTTGAAAGACCTGTGCGTTCGAGGCGATAAAGCGGCGCATGGCGACAAAGGCGTTGATTATCTGAATGCTTATTTTTACAGCGGTTTCGCTTCGTAAAACCGCTGACAGCATTGCAACTCCCTGTTCCGTGAATACATATGGTTTCGTTCGTCTTCCACCCCAGCTTGAGGTCGCAAATTGCGACTTCAAGTTTTTGCCATCGTTTGATATCACAACTTGTGATTTCAAAAATTCCAAGTCACTATCTGTAAGCTGAAAACGGAACGATTCGGGGAATCTCTCTATATTGCGTTTCACCTGTTCATTCAATCTTTTTACTTCAACATCGTACAGTTCAGCCAAGTCCATATCCAGCATGACCTGAACGCCGCGAATAGTATAAATTCTGTTCTGAATTTCTTCATTTTGAATCAATTTATTTCCGTTCATACCAGCTTTACCTTCTTCCGGTTTTTGCACTTGGTGATGATAACAATATTGTGCCCCCATGGAATTTGGATTAATTGCGAAACAGCTTGTTGCGCAAATGACTTTTCTGCCCGCCACTGAGCTGCGGTTTTGCCGTTAAACCGATGGCATTGGTTTTGGTGACCCATTTTCTTTTACACTGATTTTGTAGCTGTTCAATCCGGCCTGATTTTTAATTCCCTCGAATTCGTGGGAATTAAAATCCGGATTATGTGTCAGTTCCCAGATGCTGCTTTGAAGGTATCGCATTTTGCGATACCATAAGATCAACCTCTTCTTCTGTGAGTTGAAACATGAAATCAGAGGGAAAACGTTTCATACCATCTTTACCTTCCCCAAATTCTCAGCAATCAAAACATTTAATCTCACTTCCTCTTTTAACTGCTCCTCAAACTCCGCTTTCAGCTTGCTGAACCGCTCATTGAAATCAAAATCATCCTCATCATCCGGCAATCCCACATATCGGCCCGGTGTGAGCACATAATCCAGTTCCCGCACCCGTTCAATGGCGGCGGAATTACAGAACCCTTTGACATCTTCATAATCCCCGTCAGGATTACGCCAGTTGTGATAGGTCCCGGCGATGGTGGAGATATCCTCAGCGGAAAACTCCTGTGTTCTGCGGTTAATCAAATGCCCCATATTCCGGGCATCA
>JAFCZU010000581.1 GCA_019314185.1 Deltaproteobacteria bacterium
CTTTTGCTGTCCTTCGTAAGATTAATAATTTTCATTTTTTTCGATTTCGGATTGCCTAATTAAAACTCCAAATATAAAATCCACAATTTATCTATTTACCTTCCGGTGCAGTTGCACATTAGATATAACTCGCTCGAACAACCCGGCAATTTCTTCGGGTATCTCCTGGGTCTGCTCAGTCACAAAGAATCCGCCTGGTGTAAGAATCTTATGGAACATCTCGATGACGTCAATGCGTTGAGACTCTTGCAGGTGAAGCAGCACATTCTTGCAAACTACCAGGTCGATATTCTTGCTGATCGGTTGCAATGAGCGTAAATCGTTTTTTTGAAAAGAAACACATCCTATTATTTCGTTAGCTATTTTGAAATAGCCGGGCCTGTTGTTCGGAGAAAAGTACTTGCTGAAAATATCCTTTGGCATTCTTTTAACTGTTTCTTCCGGATAAATGCCTTCTTTTAAAATATTTCCAAATTGATTGCTTTCTTCATCAAGATCTGTTGCATGTATTTTCAACCTTTTAAACTCATAATATCCCAGGTTTTCCTTAAAGATAATGGCTATAGAATATGGTTCCGGACCCATGGCGCATCCTGCGTCCCAGACATTGATAGAGCTGTTTTTCTTAATTTCCGGGATTACATAGTCTCTAATTGCATCAAGGGCTGAAATATCTCTGAAAAAATATGTGAATGCCATAAGTTGACAACCTCGTATCCTGTCAATGGACTTTTTGCGAGTCCGTTTTTTAGTTAAGTACCTACGCATTATTCAGAGCTACGTGAAGTAATATTATTCTCTTTCAGAGCAGTGAATAACGATAAATTGATGATTTATGATAGCCTGCCTGCGTTGCAAGCTCGAAAGGCAAGCACGCAGGCAGGAAACGATTTTATTTAGAAATTCTTGAAATCTTCATCATCCATAGGGATGATAACTTCCGGCCTTACCACCTTTGCGGTTATTTCTTCCTTTTTCTTTAAGTTATCAATCTGTTTGAGATCGCCAGCCCTAAGCTGTGGAGCGGCTATTTTTTTAACTCCGCCGGCATTCCCGTTCAACTTAAATTCGCCTAAAATGGCATCCAATTCATGGGCCTGTGCGCTCATCTCCTCAGAGGCTGAGGCGCTCTCCTCGGCAGTGGCGGCATTTTGCTGGGTCACCGTATCCATCTCGGTCATGGCCTTGTTCACCTGTTCAACACCTTGAGCCTGCTCTTTGGAAGCCGCAGAGATCTCGCTCACCAGTTCGCCCACCTTTGATGTACTCTCCGCCACCTGATTAAATACCCCGCTGGTCGTAGTCACCAGGTCCGATCCATGTTTTACCTTCTTAACCGTGCCTTCAATCAGCTCAGCAGTGCTTTTAGCTGCATCCGCAGAGCGCAGGGCAAGATTTCTCACCTCTTCCGCCACTACGGCAAACCCGGCTCCTGCTTCACCTGCACGTGCTGCTTCTACTGCTGCATTCAGTGCAAGCAGGTTAGTCTGAAAGGCTATCTCGTCTATTGTTTTTACTACACTCTGTGTCTCTTCGCTTGCCTTGGAAATCTCCCCCATGGAACTCTCAAGATCTACCATGGAAGTTTTGGCCTTGCCGACCGCCTGGGAAGCTTCCTGCATTAAATTGTTTGCCTGCTGGGAATTATCCGCATTCTGCTTCACCATAGATGCCATTTCCTCCATGGACGCAGAAGTCTCTTCCAAAGATGCGGCTTGCTCGGAAGCTCCTTCCGCCAAAGACTGGCTTGAGGAAGCAATCTCGCCGGAGGCTGCGCTTACCTGGTCGGCTGCCGCAGCAGCGTTACTGAGCGCCCCGGCCATGCCCGTAATCATCTTGTTGATGTTGTCCTTCATCTTTGTGTAAGCGCCCTGGTATTCCTGTTTCAGACTTACGGTGAGATCCTTGTTTGCCGCAGCCTCCAGTGTCACCCCCCCATCATCTTCAATCAGCTTCTTCAGCGCATCAATGCATACGTTGAGGTTGTTCTTGACCTCGTTGAAATCACCATTATAATCATCGGTGATCTTTTCTGGAATGTCTCCCTTTGAAATCCGGTCAACATACTCGGCTGAAACGTTCAACGGGCCGATTATTGCATCAAGTGTATCGTTTATACCCTGAACCAGCTTCCCGAAGTCTCCGCCGAATTTCTCTGCATCACCCCTAGCATCAAGCTTGCCTTCAACAGCGGCCTGAGCCACCATGCCGGTTTCAGAAACAAGGCCGTTCAGTGCGTCAATGCATACGTTGAGGTTGTTCTTGACCTCGTTGAAATCATTTTCTGGAACATCGCCCTTGCTAATACGGTCAACGTATTCGGCCGTCACGTTCAACGGGCCGATTATTGCATCAAGTGTATCGTTTATACCCTGAACCAGCTTCCCGAAGTCTCCGCCAAATTTCTCAGCGTCGCCCCTG
>JAFCZU010000582.1:0-2280 GCA_019314185.1 Deltaproteobacteria bacterium
ATTGCCGGAAAAAAGCTAAAATTTTACAATATCGATGCAGTTAAGATCGCATCTGAAGTAGGTCTTGGGGGCAGGATCAACATGATTATGCAGACTGCATTTTTTAAACTGGCAAATATTATTCCTGTGGAAGATGCTATTGCCTATCTCAAAGACCAGATTAAAAAGATGTTCAGCAAGAAGGGCGATAAAATTGTCAATATGAACTGCGAAGCGGTAGATAAGACCCTGGATAATCTGATTGAAATCAAATATCCGAAATCATGGATCGATGCTTCCGACAGTCCGGTTGCCGCAGCAGACGAACCTGATTTTGTCAAAAATGTGATGCGTCCAATGTTGGCCCAGCAGGGAGACAAGCTTCCTGTCAGCGCTTTTACACCGGATGGTATTTTCCCTGTAGCCACATCAAAATATGAAAAACGGGGCGTGGCAATTAATGTCCCGGAATGGGATATGGACAACTGCATACAGTGTAATCAGTGCTCGATGGTTTGCCCGCATGCCGCCATACGTCCGGTTCTTTTAACAAAGGAAGAGCTGGCTGATGCGCCTAAGGGGTTTAAGGCAATAAAAGCTTTGGGCAAGGAGCTTAAAGGATACTATTTTCGCATGCAGGTAAACACTCTTGACTGTCTGGGATGCGGCAACTGTGTAGATATCTGCCCGGCAAAAAAACCTGCGCTTGCAATGAAGCCGATTGAAACACAGACAGCCATTCAGGTCCCCTTTCATGAATTTGCTGTTGAACTGCCTGTGCGGGATAACCTGATTAAAAGAAACAGCATCAAAGGAAGCCAGTTCTTCCAGCCCTTACTTGAGTTCTCCGGCGCCTGCGCTGGATGCGGCGAGACCCCATATGCCAAACTCCTTACACAGCTCTTTGGGGAACGAATGGTCATTGGAAACGCAACCGGATGTACTTCGATCTGGGGCGGCAGCACTCCGGCGATTCCTTACTGTGTTAATAAAGACGGTTTTGGTCCCACATGGGGAAATTCTCTGTTTGAAGATCCCGCAGAATTTACTTATGGGATGTTTCTGGCGACAATGCAGCGGCGCAAAAAGCTGGCCGATTTGATGCAGGAAGCGCTTAATGCCAATATCCCAAAGAAAGTAAAGAATGCCTTGCGGGGCTGGCTGGATAATATGAAAGATGCCGAAGGATCCAAAAAATTTGGCGACCAGCTTAAAGCCCTTTTGCCGGATTACAAAGACAACCCTGTCTTGTGTGAAATCGCCGATATGTCCCTGTTGTTTACAAAAAAGTCATACTGGATCTTTCTTGGAGACGGCTCCGCATATGACATCTCTTTTGGCGGCCTTGACCATATTATGGCCACAGGTGAAGATATTAATATCATGGTGTTTGATACAGAGGTCTATTCAAATACAGGAGGCCAGTCATCAAAGGCCACCCCAACCGGCTCGGTCGCAAAGTTTGCAGCCTCAGGAAAGAAAACATGCAAAAAAGATATGGGACGCATGGCCATGACATACGGCTATGTATATGTTGCCAGCGTAGCTATGGGGGCAAATAAACAGCAACTGCTGAAGGCGTTTACCGAAGCCGAAAGCTATGACGGGCCGTCACTGATAATCGGTTATGCCCCATGCATTAATCATGGGATCAAAAAAGGTATGGGTAAAAGTCAGGAAGAGGAAAAACTGGCTGTACAGTCCGGCTACTGGCCTTTGTACCGTTACAACCCTGTATTAAAAGCTCAGGGGGAAAATCCTTTTATTCTTGATTCCAGGGAACCTGACGGAAGCCTCCAGGAATTCCTGGCAGGCGAGGTGCGTTATGCTTCATTGCAAAAAACCTTTCCAGAGGAGTCTAAGATACTGACTGCCCGCCTTGAAAAGGAGTATATAGAGCGTTATGAAACCTTAAAACTGCTGGCGGATCCCAAATCTATCTGCAAGGAGACAAAAGATAAATAAATGCGTAACCGTGAACAGCTACTTAAACTTAAAGCCTTTATCTTTGAATAACATTAAACAGGCATCTACTGCTTCAGGATCATAAAGCGCTTCCCTGTTTTTTGATATTTCTTCTAAGGCTTTATCAATACCGAGGGCAGGCCGGTAAGGCCGGTGAGAGGCCATGGCTTCAACAACATCGGCCACGCCCATAATTCTTGCTTCCATAAGAATGTCTTTCCCAGAAAAACCCTGAGGATATCCGGAACCATCCATCCTTTCGTGATGCTGAAGAACAATTTGAGAAAGAGGCCATGGAAATTTTATTGAGTTCAATATATCGTAACCGGCTTGAGA
>JAFCZU010000582.1:2311-3181 GCA_019314185.1 Deltaproteobacteria bacterium
TAATAAGTTCAAATTCCGTTTTGCTTAATCGGCCGGGCTTACTGAGAATCTCCACAGGAATTGCTATCTTACCGATATCATGAAGCGCCCCGGCCATACGAATCCCCATTATCCTGTCTTTTGGAAAACCCATTTCTTTTGCTATGGCGCCGGCCAGAGCAGACACCCGCTGCTGATGACCGGCTGTGTATGGATCCCTGTATTCAACAGTCATTGTCAAGGCGGAAATAATCCCTTCCAGGGTTTCTCGTAATTCAGCAGTGCGTTCTTCCACCTCCTGTTCCAGTTCACTGCGGTAAGCTCGATCTGCAATTTCAAGCTCTCGACGACGCAGGGAATTGCGGACGTTAATGATCACTTCATTCGCCTTAAGAGGCTTAATCATATACCCATAAATTCCTGCCTTCAGGACTGTTTCGGCAATTTCGGGATCATCTATCGCTGTCACCATTATTGTCGCTGTATCCGGATATTTGGCCCCAACATATCGGATGAAATCAATGCCGGACTCCCCCGGCATAGTCACATCGCACAAGATCAGCTCGAAATTCCGATCTTTAATGAATTTACGGGCCTCTGCCGCATCAGCAGCCAGGGTGCATTCGTATCCGCCCCTTAAAAGCATCCGGCTTAACAGGCGCCGGACAGGCTCTTCATCATCTACAATCAGGATGTCAGCCATTTTCGTTATTCCTCACTTAAGTAAAAATGCGAATATTGAACATATTAAAAGATGAACGTCCAACATCGAACATCGAACGTCGAATAATGATGTCGCTTTGCTCTTCAAATTGTTTTAAAATCGAATAAAAAAACCAATGCCGAACCTTGAATGACTATTTCTGTTTCTTCATCTTTTAACATTCAACA
>JAFCZU010000138.1 GCA_019314185.1 Deltaproteobacteria bacterium
TCTGATGACAACTCAAGTATAAGAATTAAATTCAAAGAAAATATATTTATTTAACACCCTGGAAAGTATATCTAAAAACTCACAACATAACTAAACTGGCAACATAATGACCCCATTCTTTTGTGGCCCCATTTTTTGGAGATAAAAAAACGATAAAAAATGCCTGTAACAAAATTTAATCCGCAGCAAGAATCAATTTATCAACAAGATCAATACGCAAAAAGCGGTATTGGCCGTTGGCATTGGGATAAAAGGGATCAACTGGCCTTGAACCTTGTGTGCCCTGCTCACCGAACGCTTGTGGATATCGGCTGCGGAGAGGGTATTACTTTGGAAAAAATGCACCGACTATTCCCGGACAGAAAAGTTATAGGAATCGATATTCTACCAGAAAATATCGATATTTGCAGACACTATGGTTGCAAAGTTGAACAAGGTGACGTGTACAATCTGCCATTGCCTGCAAAAAGTGTAGACTTTGTGCTGTTCATGGAGGTGATTGAACATTTGGAACATCCTGAAACCGCTATTCAAGAAATTCACAGGGTTTTAGTTCCTGACGGAAGATTGGTGATCGTATTTCCTAATGATAAAATTTTCAAGATAGCAAGAATTCTTACTTTACGTTTTCGTGAGGCGGCGTATGATCCGGGCCATGTCCGACAATGGACTCCAAGTAATATGCGGAATTTTTTGAATGGGCAAGGCTTCACTTCTGCTTTTTCTCGAAATATTCCGTTTTATCTCTGGCCAATTTCTCTGCACTGCATAATGGCAGCCGACAAAAAATGATCAAAATATTATTTATTAATGCAATTAATCCGGAAAGTGAAATCGAAACCCGATATACACCACTGGGAATTCTTTACCTGAGTGCTTCATTGAAAAAGGCGCTTCCTGTAAGTACGTTCGAGATCAAACTTGTTAATAAGAACATCGAAAAAAACCTCCAATCCTTCAGGCCTGACATTGTTGGCATCACCGTTGTATCACAGAACTTCAATCACGCAATAAGGTATGCGAAAATAGTACGTAAAGAAGGATTGCCTACGATAGTAGGAGGAGTTCATATTTCAATGATTCCGGAATGTATCACAAAAGATATGGATGTTGGCTGTATCGGCGAGGGAGAATTAACGATCGTCGAATTGATGAAAGTCTTTCTGGAACATAAAAGTTTTCCTCCCGATAAACTGGAAAAAATAGACGGCATCGTATTCTGGAAAAACGACAAACGAATAAAAACCCCTCATAGGACAGCCATCAGGAAGATGGATCAAATCATACCACATCCTGACCGAACACTGGAAGGCCCCGTAAAACATGCGTATGTCTTTTCATCGCGAGGCTGTCCGTACCGTTGCGTTTTTTGTGCGTCCAGCCGGTATTGGAATCAAGTACGCTTCTTTTCTCCAGAATATGTTTTCGCAGAAGTAGAAGATCTCGTCAATAAATCTGGCGCAAAAATGATCAGCTTTTACGATGACTTGTTTGTGGCCAACAAAAAACGTTTACACGACATTGCGATATTAATGGAGCAAGGTGGTTTGGCCAAGAAAATTAAGTTCACATGCTCTTGCCGTTCAAACATGGTGAATGAGGATATCGTTGCTGATTTACAAAGAATGGGCGTTGTATCAGTGGGATTGGGACTGGAATCTGGCAACCTTCGCGTTTTGAATTATCTTAAGGGCAAAACGGTTACTATTGAAGATAATCGACATGCTGTTAAACTCTTGACATCTGCTGGCATCAAGACCAACGCCTCGTTTATAATTGGATCTCCGGATGAAACCGAAACGGAGATGATCGATACTTATAATTTTATCCGTAAAAACAAATTATCCTTTGTAGACATCTATGTTTTAACTCCCTACCCGGGAACACCGGTGTGGGATTTTGCTAAATCCTGCGATCTGGTTTCGAATCATATGGATTGGGACAGATTAAACGTCAATTTCGAGGTTAATCACCCCAATGCAATTATTCTATCGAAAACCATGAGCAGAAAAAGACTTTATAAAATATACAAGAAGTTCCGACGACAACGACTGGTTCGAAATATTCGTTCATTGATAACCCACCCAATGTTGCTTGATTTACCTAAGGTTGCCTCTGGAATAGCAAAAGAAAATATCGTAAGGTTTTTCTCGACAAAAAGAAATCGGTGAGGATATATAGCAGTAAAGAATCTTAACTCAGCAAAATAGTAGAGAGAAATAAATCAATGCTAACGAATATTATTTTCATATCTATTATAACTTTTGGCACTATTACCGCACAGATAATACTCAAAAGAGGTCTTCTATTATTGGGAGGAATCCAGTTCTCATCCGGCGTCATGGTTGAAATCTTCAGAATAATCCATTCCCCCTGTGTTGTGGGTGCATTTGTTCTTCAAGGAATAATCGCTTTGTTTTGGATTTATGTTCTTTCAAGAACTCAGCTCGTATATTTGTTCACAATGTCCGGCGCATCCTTTTATATATTGCTTGCACTGGCAAGCTGGATAATTTTGGGTGAAAGGTTATCCATTATTCAATGGCTGGGCGTCTTTATGATAAGTTTTGGAATGGTTTGTTTTAACTACCGTTCTTGGTAGTCAATCGGTTCCATAATGAAATAAAAAAATAAACTTTTGGTAATATCTATAAAGATCCATTTCATCCTATAATCCAGATTAATTTGCAGATAAGGTTCTTCTCCTCTTGAGCAATTTCCCAAAATGGAACGAGATAGCGTAAAATAGCAGGGTGCTTGCCTTGAAAAACTTCGGATTGAAACCTGTTGTCAAAAAAATTAAAAATAGTTATAAAAAATCTGTTATGAAGCTGTTAACGATATCGTAAAAGAAAAAAAACTAAAAAGAAAATTAAATGGAAAAAACCCTTATTGTCATCCCTGCCTGCAATGAAGAAAAAAATATCGCAGGCGTGATAAATGGGATAAAAAATGTTATTCCTGATGCCGACATTCTGGTCGTAAATGACGGGGGAGAGGATCGAACAGAAGAGATCGCCATGAAACTGGGAGTACTTGTGATTAGCCTTCCTTATAATATGGGTTATGGCACTGCGCTTCAAACCGGTTTCAAGTTCGCTTTAAAGAAAGGATACGAATATGCGATACAAATAGATGCGGACGGGCAGCATGATCCTGAAGACATTCCAAAGTTATTGAATGAGGTATTCAATAATAAGGCTGATGTAATCATAGGTTCGCGGTTTTTAGGCAACGGAAACTATAAGGCTTCTTTCATAAGAAGAATCGGGATGCTTTTTTTTGCCAATTTGACTTCACTTATAATTGGTGAAAAGATTACCGATCCTACTTCAGGTTATCAGGCTGTCAATAAACATGGGCTTCAATTTTATGCCGGAGACTATTATCCTGTTGATTTCCCTGACGCTGATGTAATCATAATGCTGCACAGAGCGGGATTAAAAATTAAGGAAATTCCAGTAACCATGTATCCAGGCGCACAGGGAAAATCAATGCATTCAGGATTAAAACCTGTGTATTATATCTTTAAAATGTTTCTTTCTATTTTTGTTGCATTGCTGAGAAAAGCGGAAACCTGAGATTATGCCTATAAGACAAAAGATGTTCGCGTTAATTGCGGCTATTGCTCTATGCATTTTCATAGTGGAGCTGGTTCGTAGAAAAAAATTGCGGGAAGAATATTCCTGGTTGTGGCTCCTTACCGGCTTTGGTGTTATAGTGCTTGCTGTCTGGTATGATTTTCTCATCTTTATTACCAAGATAATCGGCGCAGCTCTGCCCACAACAACCCTCTTTGTTTTTGCACTCCTTTTTCTTCTTTTGATTGCGCTTCACTATTCTGTCAAGATATCATCCTTAACCAATCAGGTCAGGAAGCTGGCTCAGAAAATTGCTATTTTGGAAGCAGAGAGCGAAGAGCAAAAAGATTATCACGAAAGTACGAAAGCAGGAAATAGATAAATATGATAAATATGATAAAAGAAAAACATCAGTTTGAGAAGTTAAGCAAAAAGATCATTGGCGCTGCGATTAAAGTCCACAAAGAACTCTGGCCAGGATTTTTGCATAGCTGATTTTCGTGTTTTCGTACTTTCGTGTTTTCGTGATTAATTTTTTACTAATTTAAAAAGGATCTTATCACATGGCAGGTCTGTCAAACACCAAAAAAAATCTTTTCGCGATCTTTTTGATCACTGCCATTGCCGCTGTTATTTACTCAAACAGCTTTGACTGTTCGTTTCACTTTGATGATCAGCATGCTATTGTTGAAAACTACGCTATCCACAGATTTGACGTGAAGCAGATATTCTCCTCAAGCCGCCCGATATTAGACCTTACATTAGCGGTTAATTACTACTTCGGCAAGCTTGATGTCTTTGGCTACCACCTTGTCAACCTGTTGCTACACATCTCAAACGGTATCATGCTCTACTTCATCCTCCTGTGGACCGCTAACCTTCCATCTATGAAAGAAAAATACGGGCAGCGTGCTTACAAAATTGCCCTTTATGCTTCTTTAATTTTTATTGCACATCCTATACAAACACAAGCTGTTACATATATTATTAGTCGCTCCTCAGTTCTGGCTACAACCTTTTATCTTTTGACCCTTCTCCTTTTTATTAGAGCCTTACAGGAAAGCTCAAAGGTTGAAAAGCCGAAACCAGAAACCCATAATTCAAAATTTTACTTAGCCGCTGGGTTTCTCACCTCCTGCCTTGGTATGGGAACAAAACAGATAACAGCTACCCTTCCTTTAACCCTCCTGATTTACGATTTTTACTTTATATCGGACGGAAACTGGAAAACGCTGAAAAATCACTACAAGATCCATATTGCCATGTTCTGCACCATAGGTATTGCCATTTATTTGAGTACGTCTGGACTGCAAAAGTTTGTTTCCTTTGATTATGCTAAAGGAGTGCAAATGCCATTTGGTGAATCTGTTACATCTTTTCAGTATTTTATGACACAACTGCATGTTATCCCATACTATATCAAGCTGTTATTTGTCCCTACAAATCTCAACCTGGACTATGACTGGCCGATTACAATGCAGCTGGATCTTACAACTATTCTCTTTTTCATCCTTCTTGCCGCCATTGCAGGACTTGCAATATGGATGTACCACCGGGCAAGACTTCTTTCTTTCGGAATTATCTGGTTTTTTGTCACCCTTTCAGTGACATCAAGTTTTGTTGTAATTTACGACGTTATCTTTGAGCACCGACTCTATCTTCCGTCTATAGGATTTGCCATTTTTGCAGCGCTGCTTATTAGTAAAACATCCTGCTTGAAATGGCATAAGAGCTAACTTAAGCTTCGTGGTTTAATTTTTCCTTTTTTATGGAGCAATCAGATGATTTACCTTGATTATAATGCTACAACCCCAATAGATTCGGATGTTGCTGCGGCTATGATGCCGTTTATCAGTGAAGAATTTGGAAATCCCAGCAGCTCATATTTTCTGGGAATAAGAGCAAAGAAGGCGCTTGAAAAGGCACGCGGTCAGATAGCGAAACTCTTAGGGTGCGAAACCGGAGAAATTGTTTTTACCAGTGGTGGAAGCGAATCAAACAATATAGTATTAAAAGGGGTGGCTTTGAGTCAGCGGAATAAAGGCCGTCACATCATTACCACAGCGATTGAACATCCTGCTATCTTCAATCCCGCTATATTTCTCATGGAAAACGGCTGGGATGTAACCTTTCTTCCTGTAGATAAATATGGCTTAACAGACCCGGATGAGATTAAAAATGCTATAAAGAAAGATACTGTATTAATATCTGTGATGCACGCAAACAATGAAACAGGCACGATACAGCCTGTTCAGGAAATTGGCCGGCTCTCAAGGGAACACGGCATTTTTTTTCATACAGACGCTGCCCAATCTGTCGGCAAGATTAAAACCGATGTGAATGATCTGTGTGTCGATTTTTTAACCATTGCCGGTCACAAATTATATGCACCTAAAGGAATAGGCGCCCTCTATATTCGCAATGGAATTGAGATCGTTCCACTGATCCATGGCGGGGGCCAGGAAAAAGGCCGCAGGGCAGGCACTGAAAATGTAATTATGAGCGTAGGCCTGGGCGCAGCCTGTGAACTTGCGGGGAAGCATCTCAAAGATTACACGGCCCGTATTACCGCCCTGCGTGACAGGCTTCATAATAAAATAATTGCGGACGTTCCAAAGGCGGTACTTAACGGACATCCTGAAAACCGTCTTCCAAATACTCTCAATCTTTCATTTCCAGGCTTGACTGGCAGTGAAATTCTAAGAGGTATTCCGGACTTGTGCGCTTCAACAGGTTCTGCCTGCAAGGATCGTTCAGTAACTATTTCTCATGTTCTTGCCGCAATGGGAGTTCCCCGTGAGATAGGGATGGGAGCGGTACGCCTCACACTTGGCAGGCCTACAACTGAGGAAGAAGTTGATAAGGCAGCGGAGTGGATAGTTGAAAGTGTAAAAAAGTTGACGGCTTCGTAAAGAGATAAAAAGGGGGATAAAATGTGTATCTTTTGTGGCGGGCAGTGCGGAGGGATCGGTGAGATGCTTTATCCGGTGATTATTGGCGTGTGTTTCAAGACCTGGTACTGGGTCAAAAGGCGATTAAAGAGACGTCGGGCGTAGTTGTTTTGTCCAGACTTGCAACTGAGTTGTACCAGAAACGAAGAGATGGGGGGTGAAAGAAATGAAAAAAAAAGTAGTAGTTTTTTTGGTGGGGGTTTTTCTGGCTCTGTTTCCAAGATTCGATCTCTTGATGGCCGCGCATGTCTATTCAGAACCACCGACCGATCCCGGAGCCAAAATCAAAATTTTTGTCAGCATTTTGCCTCAGGCATACTTTGTGGAGCGCATCGGGGGCGATCGTGTCGATGTTTCTGTGATGGTTGGGCCCGGCAGTAGTCCTGCCACATATGAACCTGTGCCGAGACAGATGGTAGAGATAGGCAAGGCGCAACTTTTTTTTCGCATTGGCGTACCGTTTGAAAACGTATGGATGGATCGGTTAAGCAAAACAAATCCAAAAATGAAGGTAATAGATACGCGGCGCGGCATAAAACTTCTTCCCATGAAAACCGGTCATCGCAAAACATCTGATAAGCATGACTCTGATAAGAAGAACGGCTTAAAAGATCCCCATATCTGGACAAGCTTAAAACAAGTTAAAATTCAGGCTGAAAACATCTGTAATGCGTTGATTAACCTTGATCCTGACAATAAAGTGTATTATCAAAATAACTTAAGAGCATTTATAGATGATCTCAATAATCTCAATGCAGAAATTGTCGAAAGCCTGAAAGGCATCAGGACGCGAAAATTTATGGTCTTTCACCCTGCATGGGGATACTTTGCCAGTGATTATGGCCTGGATCAGATACCGGTTGAAATCGGAGGGAAAGAGCCCGGGGCAAAAGAGCTTGTCAATCTTATTAATGAGGCAAAAAACAATGGGATAAAAATAGTCTTTGTGCAAAAACAGTTCAGCAAAAAGAGCGCTGAAGCCATAGCTGCCGCTATTGGAGGAAAGATAATTCAGATTGATCCATTAGCAAAAGATTATCTTAATAATATGAAAATGATTGCCGAGATGTTTCGCTCAATTGGGGTAATGCGATAACCATGAATAATGCGGTTGTAGAGATTAGAAATGTAGATTTTGCCTATAATGATGTTCTCGTGCTAAAGGATATCACACTGACAATTGAAGAGGGTAATTTTTTAGGAATAGTAGGCCCTAACGG
>JAFCZU010000583.1 GCA_019314185.1 Deltaproteobacteria bacterium
ATGCTTTGCTTGTGTCAATCGAGAAACGATTAAATCAGGATTGTTAAAATCGTTTATTGAGTTTTGTATTTTCTGTCTGAGTTCCATTTTCATTGCTTATTTGATTACCAGCCATGTTATCAATTCAAAATGATCAGTTTTGTCTGCCTGTTTTGTTTTTGGAATAAGCAAAGCTCCTCTATCGCGGGTTAGTCCAATTTTTACCTTTTTTTTAAATACAGAGTTTATTTCAACAATAGCAGTTTTTAAAAGTTTGCTGTACTTATCCATTTGTGAGCCGTTATCTGTTTCATTATTAAAGATATCACACAATTCTTCATAAGGTTTATTAACGCCGCTGCCCAGCAATCTGAAAATCTCAAATATTTGTTTAGAATGAGTATAATTAAAACGAACTGTGCCATCTTCTCTTATATAAACCAGAAAATATGGAGACAACTGATTCACGGCTTCATTTCCATCTGTATTTCCTTTTTGCCTCAGACAATAGATAACGCCGGGTTTGATAATCTCTTTTGCGCTTTTGCTTATGTCTGAAAAATCAACTGCATTTGAAAAGTTGCCGGAAGGGGAAGGGACTACTGCGTAGAGGCCAAATGGAGCATCTTCAAGTTTTTGCCTGTTTTTATCCATATAATTGGTCAGTTCTATTCTGAAGTCATCAAGAGTAAATTCACTCAAAGAAATATTCTCATCCAATTCTTCTAAATCCAGAACCTCTTTTTGAAGTCTTTTCAACTGTCTGTTTCTGAATTTCAGATCATCTTCTATCAAATCCTGAATCTGGTCTGTTTCAAGGAGGTTCTCTTCTCCGGTTGCCGCAATATCAACAAGAGCCATTCTTGCTTCAACCCTGTCTTTGAGATTGATATAATTGTTTAAATCATCGGTCGGCCAGAAGTTTACGAGCTGAATTTTAGCATTTTTACTTCCAAGCCTGTCAATTCGTCCAAATCTTTGTATTATCTTTACCGGATTCCAGTGTATATCATAATTGACAAGGTAGTCACAATCCTGCAGGTTCTGTCCTTCGGAGATACAGTCTGAGGCAATAAGAATATCTATTTCCTCATCTTGTGACATCGAACGTATTTTGTCTCTATTTTTTGAAACAGGAGAAAAATTGGCAAGAATATGCCCAAACTCACTTTTCCCAAACGTTGTTTTATTTGCGCCGCTTCCAATAACAAGAGCTATATTTAAACCTAAATCCTTTTTTATATAATCTTTAAGGTTTTCATAGAGGTAATTGGCGGTATCGGCAAAGGCTGTAAAAATAACCACTTTTTTGTTTCCGCTGTTGAGAGACTTATTTATTTTGCCTTTTATTAATTCTTTTAATACTGAAAGTTTTTTATCTCTGTCAGGCGTCACTGCCATGGCGCTTGTCTTTAGAAGAACTAAGGCATCTTTGTCGCTTTTTAAATCCTTTAACCATAAATCCAAATTCAGATGTGCGAGGTTGAATTTTAATTTTTTACCGATACTGTTTGCATCATTAAGGTCAGCATCATCTTCGTCATATATTTCAGGCGATTCTATTTCTTCTGAAATCTGGTTTGAATCTATGGCTCTTTGTTTAAAGTCAAATATCCGCTTTTCAAGCCCGCTTATCTTGTCTATTGTTCTTTCCATTGATATTTCAAAGGATTCAATAGAGCTTTCAAGTCTTTTGAGGAAGTTTACCTTCATCATTCCAATGAGAAAATATTCTCTTTTTTCCTGTGAAAAAGCTGCAATCGCTTTCCCTGCTTTTTCTTCATAAAAAGCCTTGTGTTCATCTTTTACATAGGCCGACGGATTAAACAGAGAGAGTTTATAGGTCATTATTTCTTTGTTTATTCTATCGTAAGAAGGAAATTCGTCTTTTGTATCAATATCCGGAGCTTTTGATATCACCGGAAGTCTTTTGGAAAAGGCCCCGATCCGTTTCATTTCATCCTTATAATAGGTTTGTATATGCTTTCTGGAACGGGCAATAGTGAGTTCATCGAGAAGTTTAAAAAATGAGGAATCCAGTCGTTCAAGAAGTTCTTTTGTATTGCGATGTGCGTTTTTTTTTGGATCAGCCCACTGTGTAAATACAGTTTGAGCATTTTTAATAGTTTGAGCAATGTTTTTAACGCCGGTTTTTTCATTAAAAGCATCATCTTTGCCGCCTGAAATGAAATATAACTGGTTTCTCAAATCTTTCAGATTATTGTTTACCGGAGTTGCCGAGAGCATAAGAACTTTTGTGTTTACACCGGAATTTATAATGTCATCCATAAGATCATAATTGCTCCAGTTGAGTGTTCCAAGGTCTATATTAGTAACAGATCTGCCCGATTCACGATTTAAATCAGTATGACTGAGAACTGTATAGCCCAATCTGTCATCGAGTAACGGGTTTAATAAGCTGTTGTTTTGAGCCTGATATAGTGTCCAGTTATCACTTAATTTTTTTGGGCATAGAACCAGCGCTTTATAATTTAAGAGCTCAAAGTATTTAATAACCGCCAAGGCTTCAAAAGTTTTTCCAAGTCCCACGCTGTCAGCAAGTACACATCCATTATGTTTAAGGATCTTATTTATTACGCTTTTGACAGCATCCTTTTGGAAGGCATAGAGCATATTCCATACTTTTGTTTCAAAAAAACCTATATTCTCATTAAGAAGTCCGCCCCGTCTTTGCTCTGATAAAAATTTTTCAAAAAGATGGTAAAGTGTTTTAAAGTATATAAATTCCGGCTCGTTTTCTATGTAGAGCTGCTCAATATATTTAAGAACTTCATCTTTCACATCTTCCACAAGGCCGGTATCATCATTCCAGATTTCTTCAAACCAGTTTAACAGATCAGTCCTGTCTCTATCGTCAGTCACTTCCATATTGAGCTCAATATTCGGGCTGCCTCCGAGGCCCAAGCCGTTTACAGTAAGATTTGAGCTTCCAAGGATTGCTTTTTGAACACCATTACTGTTTTTTACATGGTACATTTTGCCGTGCAGGAAGTTTGGTTTTACCATTGATCTGATATTTACTTTGTTTCTTATCCAGTTGCCGCACTCTTTTGCTATCGATTTTTGTTGTAGTCTGCTTTCAATGGGGATTACCAGTTTGTCATCTTCGATTTTAAATTCTTTTTTATCTGTTTTTGACGGGTCAATATCTTTAATGAAAGTCGGTTCGCCAAACAGAAAATCAAGCGACTCAATATTATTCAAGCTATCCTTCAGCCGCTGATATGCATAAATCGTAAAATATGCCGACACAATTGAGAGGTTGCTTCCTTCATCTATTTGTTGCTTTAAGAAATCACCAATGCATCCTCTTTTGTGGTTGTCTCTTATTGAAGAAGGTATGTTTTTCATCTTCGTTCCTTGTGAGCCATTGGCCAAAATGTCAGATCAAGTTTACATTATTGACAAAAGTACTTTTCTGCCAAGTTTTACAATTAATTGCGAATTTACAAGCGGATTTGGGTGCCCCGGTGGGATTTGACCCGGCAGCAAGGTTGTAGTCGTTTCCGGTTATGGTTTTGACCCTAGCCCACCAGCAGAGGCGTGCTATACTTCAGGCTTTTAGGAGGGTTCCGGCTTCCTCACCGGCACCTCTT
>JAFCZU010000139.1 GCA_019314185.1 Deltaproteobacteria bacterium
GCTGGTCGAGACGTCATTGTCATCCGCTTAAGCTATCTTGGCTGGACCCAAGAGCAGATAGCGCAGACGATTGGAACGAGCCAGGGCAGGGTTGCTCAAATTATTAATAATGCCAATTTTGGCGAAATTAATAATTTGCTCTCCCAAGGGCGGGACATGGATTACATAGCCAGACATTTTCACATGGATATTGCTCTGGCCTGGGCCTTACGTTTGTCAGGAAAGACAGACCAGGAGAAGTTCAAGGCCCTGAATTGGGGACTTCGCACATGGGACCAGTGGAATTTCAATGAATGCGATGAACGATTCGGAGACGACTGGCCTGGGAGGATACCGGCTCAGCTCGTTGCGCACACACTGTTCTATTTCACAAAACCCGGCGACCTCATCCTCGACCCAATGGCCGGCGGCGGCGTTGTCTCTGATGTGTGCCTTCTCTTTGAACGAAAATGTCAATCTTTTGATATTGCAATAAGAGATAACCGGCAGGAAATCCAATACCGCCACTGGGGCTCCCAGGGTACTGACTGGCCTTTGATTAAAAAACCCGATTTGATTTTTTTTGATCCGCCATATTACATTAAAATGGAAAAGGTATACAAAAAGGTAACAGCGAATGCACCCTCAATCTCATCCTATTCAAAAGAGGAATATGAAGAGTTTTTTGAAAGCTTTTTCAGCGTTGTCCACCAAAACGCCAAAGAAACCACCAAAATGGCATTCTTAAATGCCGACTGGCGGGATTTTGAATCCACACCGGCATCAAAAGAAAAACCCGACAAATCAATCACAATATTTGATTACCACAGGATATTAACAAAAACGGGATGGAAAGTAACCCATCGAATAGAGTGCCCCTTATCATCTGAACGTTTAAGCGGACACCAGGTGCAGAAAATGCAGGACAAACGTATTTTAGGAACTGTTGGAAGAACCCTGCTAATCGCAAAAAGATCATAATGAACCAGTGCCCACTTCTCAGTAACTATAATGACACTTGGAAAGCGAATATCTGCCATAAGTTGATAAGTTCAGAAGGTAACAACGGTCTCGCATAACGTCCTAAACACATAAACATTTTTCAATATTAGAAGAGTGCTTCCCCTGAACAGCTGCGATGTCTTTGCTAAGATGTGCCATATTAATTCTCCTGTGTTAATTATTATTGTGGAAGAATAGAATGGCATAATCTGTATCAAATGTTTATAAGTATTTTATCTTATTGATATTATTGCTTTTTTATCTTAATGTGGTATGTTTCATTTTGGTTACACTCAAAACAATTTCACTGCGACCTTTGCGGCTCTGCGGTGATTATAAACTATTCAATTTTAATACGTTACCGTATTTAAGAATATATGTACTAAGTTTATTGTGGGAAACACAGAATAACGCAGTTGGAACCTTTATCCTGACAAAGCAACATGATAGCTTGCTCCGATGCTATGATGGGCTACTCAATCTATCCTGAATCGAGGTCAGGATGGCCTGGGATTGATACGTACACCCCATGCAGATTATATTTGCATATCACAAATTTTAAAGTTGTTTCAATTAGTTACATGCATAGCAGTAGGCACAACTTTCCTCAAACTTTAGATATGTTGGAGATATCCAACTTTATTAAGGTGTAAAAAACACATGCAATACTATGCATATGTATATTATGTCCCGAATGGTATCAGCGGAAATATAGGCCATGCGCTCTTAGGAAACGGCTGCCCGAACGGTATACCTGTCATCCAGGATCCATCTTCCTTGCGTTTGTATAGGGCAAATTTCAATGCGGAACCACCTGCAATGCTGCCGTATTTTGGAGAGGAAAATTCTTCGTCATTCTTGAATTCAAGCCAATAGTTCAGGCCGCTTTCCTCGATGCCGCCGTGCATTCGGTTCAGGAGTTGCTCACCATCAAGGCCGTTAAGGACTTCTGGGGAAAAGCGCTAGCGGAAAGCCTTCATCTGTTCATTCAGCTTATCTTTGCGTAGGGCAACGCCTTCGGTTAGGAGCCAGTCGAGAATCTCCCTAATTTCCGAAGTAATGACGGGATCTATCATGGCCTGTTTTCCCCTTGTCTTGAAAGTTTTTGGTAGCTTCACGAGCTGCAATTTCCTGGGTTTCGGCACCTGTAGTGCAAGTTTTCATGCATCCCCCGCCAGTTTATTGATTTCAATCAGGGTCTCTTCTGAACCTTCATAATATAAATATTTCTCAAAGCCCTCTAATATTAGTCGGACAGACCGTGATTTTGCAGTTTGCCGGTCTCTAATCAGATCCTTTTCAGCATTTTTCATACTTGTTATGGCTTCAAGAAATGGTTCGATTTCATGCTCATCCTTTGGGTCAAAACAAGACGGGTTTGAACGTCGGCATCTAAGCAGATATAGGAGTAGGCGAATTAATTGAAAATACAAAGTTTTAAACCTGCCTTCTCTTTCCTCTACCTTTAATCTTTTCAGAGCGTGCTGGGAAAAATACCTCGCTGTTTCACAATCCAACGACTTTTCACTGTCCCTTCGGAACATGAGTGAACAGCAAATCGCACGCTGACTCGCAATGGGGAACAGGGTCATTGCATTCCTGCCTTGAATATCCGCCAAGTGCTGTCGCTCCCTAGTATTTTCGGCAATGGCCCGAAACAAAAGGGTGAAATCGTGAGGTTCACAAAATGACCTTCCTGCAGAATAAATTATATCATTCCATCTGTTGGTTTCCAAATCTCCAGAAAGTACATTGCGCATAAAATCAACAATGTTTTTCGGAGTTGACGTATAAAGCCAAGCGGCCCTGGTTACAATTTTTTCTGCAAGGCCGCCAGGACGTGTCTTTGGGAAGTCCACCTGGAATTTATCCGCAATCCTTTGGACAAGTTCGTTTCCATCTGCCGTGCATGCTTCACCGTTATGATCTATTGCTCGAATATAAAATTGTTGTTGGGCCGCTTCAAAAGGTGCCATTTTCTTAAGCACGTTATCTCTTATGCGATCTATGGTAGGCGCGTAATTTGTGTCTCTAACAGAGATTTTTTCAAACCGTTTCACAAGATTACTTTGGTTTTTTAAATCAGAATCTAAAGGATCCGTCACCAACTCCTGTAGCGGTGGCCACCCTCGCCTTCGTCTGGGAAGCTTTTCGGTTCGGCGCATTCTTTCGTAATTAAGACGTACTCTCTCACCGTCCAAAAATGAGGCATCATGTGGGATGAGCTCCACCCTGGCTAAGCCGCTGGCCGGAAACATACGTACAGAAACATCAAGCACCACATCATTATCTGGTTCGGCTGGAAAGTCGAATACAGCTTTACGAAAGGGGGTTTCGTTTGGCTCCTTCAAATTGTTGGCTTCAGTTTCTTCTTCCTTTTCGTTTTGCCCAAAAAACGCTCTGGCAAAGGATATTCCATAGCGCGCTGTTGGAGTCTCTAATTTAAAAAATGGGGTCTGCTCGACATGTTTTAGGTCCCTCAGATGGCAAACTAATTCACGAATCAGGCGTGCATTACAAGAGGTTAGTCCCTGCGAGGGCAAGTAGCGCGGATCAGATGGGTCTGGAGGTTCTTCAGGAGCGTTTTCCCTTGGTCCTTTATATAAATACACATGAAGCTTTTTATGTCCTTCATTGAGCTGGAAACGGTCACGGATATGGTCTGAAAATTCCTCCCCTCCCGGCCATTCTTGGGCATCCAGGAGTGGTTCCCATACGTACCTCCCCTTGTCATGAGCCAGCAAAGCCAGTTGCGGCAGCGTATCCAGATAAGCAGGTATCCCCTGGAGGATGCGTTCCCCGTATATGGCAGCACCTCTTGCCACGGGATTTTCATGAGCATCAGGCAACCAAAGGCATCCAGCCCGAGGTTTTGAAAGATCTCCGTCGATTGAGAGTCCGCGTTCGCACAACGCCTGAAGCTCTTGTTCCAGCCATTCAGGTATCTTTCTGGGCGCCAAAGGGCCGCAGATAATTATTCCCCGGAGTTGTCCATTCGGAAACCGTGTGGAAAGATTTTTTACACTTTGCGATAAGTAATCCTTCATTGAACCTTTGGAAGTAAAGGTCTCCGATTTCAATTCACAAGAAGCCTTAACTATATGCCGCAACATTTGGTTTTGAATTGCCTTGGTTTCAGGCGCGAACTGCTCTAAATCTTGTGAAGGATTCCATAGCGTCCATTTTTTACCTCTACTCCAGGGCTTAGGGAATTCCCCTGTTTCCCATGATCTTCCGGCGATGGTCTGCCAAACCTCAGGAAAAGTTGTAAACGCCTGCCAGAAGGCGGCAGCGTCTAATTCTTCAAAGGATTCGTTGATCATCTGGCCTGCCCAGTCCATGCCGGTCAACAGGGACGCTGCATCAAGCGGCCTATCGCGGAGCGGGAGAACGTATAGTTGTTTATTGTGTTCCTTCACTCTTAGGCGGAATGTGGTGAATTCCACTGCATCCGGTCCAAGGTAGACAACATGGATGTGGCTATCCGGGTCATTTGAACTCATATGACGCGGGAAATCTCCTTCGACTTCATTAAGCCAAGCAAGCGTTGCTGCCACTGGCCGCCAGATCAATCGAGTGTCTTTCCCCCCGATATCCTTCATTTCCCGCAGAAGCTGCTCCTGACCGAACTCGTCTAAGTGGTCTGGAATGGCCACAACGGGCATAATATCAGGAGCCTTCTTTTCTCCAGGCACATTTCCATGTATCAAACCCCCGATGTGGTTTGCCAAAATGCGGGCCAGAGGCACCCTTACTCCGTTACCCGCATCCCAACTTGCGGATCGATCTCCGGCTTCAACCAAAGCCCGCCAAACGCATGGTATGGGAGCGCGACGCAGGGGTTTTCCAGCCTCAATGCGAGCGTCAAGTGGCCAATGCAGGCCGGTGTGTATTCGTTCTTCTTTGGCTGCTTGCCCTGTCAGAATCCGGCCTATTGTATGGGAAGGCAGGATGGCGTCTGCAAGAAAAAAATCTCCAGCAGAACACACAACTTGGTGGGTACTCACACAGTCTTCAATTCCAAATCCCGCGACTCCCAGAGTTTTTCTCATCATGCACCCTCAAAAACGGATTCCAATATCAAACTTATTCCTGCCAGGGCATTGCTCCAGCAGCGTTGATCCGCACCCACTTGCACCAAATGCAAAGCCTCGTTTTCCCCTCCATGCAAATCCGCTTCTTTTGTTGCAAGATCACTTGCGATGACAAAGCCCTTGAGCAACGGAATGGCCGGAATGCGCGAATCATCAAGAACACTTTGGTGCGATCGTAATGCCCGTCCGGCTGAAAGAGCGATTTTAGTCCATTCTGGCTTGTTTGCAGAACCCGCTGTATGCACGGCCCACATGACAACAACGGTCTTCCGATTTCCCGAAAGAGGATTAATAACAATATAAAGATGCCCCCCGAGGCGTCCCAAGGATTTGGTGTCCGGGTGTTCCCCTGCTTGGTCAGGATGCACGACTTCCAAGATGGATACATTAGAATTGTAGGAACCCGTGCCGCAAATGAAGGGACCGGGTTCGGACCCGGCGGCAATTCGACTTCCAAGACGTTGCTCCTTGTGAACCCGGATTCTGGAAGACAATATCTCTTTTAAAACAGGTCTTTCACGACCATTGGGATTAGCCATTGAGAATAAGGCAGTACTTAGAAGTACACGGGCCACATCAGCCCAGGTGCGGCCCTGCCAATCCCACAGGCAGTCCTCTTCGTCCTTTCGGCGGAGAAGACGCTTGTAATCCTTCCAGACCTGCCTGTAACGATAATCGTTTTGCAATACATAGTTTGGCCTAATGCCCACAGGCGGCAGCCTGACACCATGCAAATGTGGCACCTGGTGAAGTTCTCGGCACAGGTGCCGGTAGCCGCGCACTTGCTTTGCCCTCCTGGAGTTCTCGAATCGGTTACCAACATCGGTCTTCAGATATCGATTTCCCTCCTGGGCGCATCGAAAAAGAAAATCTTTCAAAACACGGTTTTCCACTGTGTCATGAGTTTCTTTGCGGATGATCCCCATTAGTTGTTGTCGATTGATCGCGGCCTTTTCCGCCAAAGTCTTTCCAGGCTGTCGTACCAGCCAACGGATACACCCCCGGTCCGTCTCGCAAACCCGAGTTGCCTGGATCATGCGGCGCTGACGCTGTAAGATTTTTCGCGCTGCATGGACCACCATGACAATACGAAGGTTCATTCTTTCAGCTATTCCTACGATGAGGGCTTTTCGTGGTTCATCTGCTTCCTGGGCTTCTTTTTCCATCTCCTGCCTGACTTGTTTCCAGGACAACTGATTCTCTCCAAAAGTGTCTTCGCATCCTTCTATCAAGTTATCGAAAAACTGGGACCACGCCAGCACGGCACGGGCTAATTTTGTCTCTTCTTTTTCATCATTGGCGCCTACAAAGCGGGGGTTAGCTCCTTCGGGCTGCAGATGAACCATTTGGGAATTTCTATTTGTGCGAATGTGGATTCCAAATGGTTTTTTCTGAAATTCTTTATGTGCCTGGGCCAACACGCCATGAGGCGCCTGAAAGAGTTGACAGTTGCCTGCGTGGGTCTGGAAATCAAGCCCTGTCGGTCTGAATTGCTCATGGCGGTGCGGGAGAAAAAGCTTAGTGCCCTGTATGACAGAAATCACCGGGCTACCGTAGAATGGAAAGCTCTTGTCATCAGATGCCAAGTCCAATGTTTCATCCCGTACCCCCACGGACCAAGGCCAAAAGTGCAATTGAACTGCAACAGGTTTCGGCATTGTTTTAGTCTTCTTCCTCTTGCACCGGCCGGGTAACGCCACGCCATTGGAACAGACCCAGATGCCCACTATCGTCTTTGGCCCGTTGAAAAGCCTTCTCAAGTTTCCTGTCTTCCAAATGGCTGATGATATCTCCAACCTTATTTAGGCAGTGGGGTGCGGAGTTGTCTCCCATGTCCAAGCCTCGGAGACGCGGCATGATTTTGTATTCCAATTGATCGGCAAAAGCTAACTGATGGCGGCCCCCTTCGTCAACATTTGGATAATTGGCAACGTATTGGTGAATGGCTTTCCTCAGGCGGAAACCAAAAGGACGCCCCACGCTGTCCAGGGCTATGTTTATTTCCGACAGCCACTTGTCAACCTGTGAGCCAGTATCTGTATCTTGCGCAACCGGACGATGCCAATTATGCCAATGGGCAAAAGAGATATAATCAGCACTATCACGCAATTGGATTTCACCCGTTGTGGGTTGAGACTTTTCATCCGGCATGCCAAAACGCATGACATTGGCACGGTCCAAGACCTTGTCAGAAAGCGCCTGCGTGGTTTCATCCTCGTTCATGGTGCCCACAAACAAAATATTTTCCGGCACCCAGACCCTAAAACGGTATTTGCCCGGACCGGCATCAAGTTCTATTTCAGCCTCGCTACGCTTGTCCCGATTTTCCGGTGAAGCTATGGTTCGACGCAACTCCATGCGGGAAAGAAACTCGCTGAAATAATATTCCGTGCGTGCCAGGTTCATTTCATCCATCAGCACCAGGAGGATGCGTTCCCTGGTCCATTGGCTGTCAAGCCTGGGAAACTGATTGGGCTCGAAATTGTATGGATCCATGCGCACCATGGCCCTGGCAAGTTCGGTTGCCTTGTATCTGTTCTCCAGGTAGTTGAAAAAGCCAAACATATCCTGGGGAGAATCCCAACGGGGTTGCACGGCCATCACCAAATGATGCATGCCCATGAGTCGTGCGTAGGCTACGGGGAGAAGGGTCTTTCCCGT
>JAFCZU010000584.1 GCA_019314185.1 Deltaproteobacteria bacterium
AACTTGTTGATTATCTTTATAGGAAAGAAAATAAATCTAAGTATAATAATGAAGAATTTCATAGCAAATTTAAATTCTGTTAAAGATCTTATAGCAAGGCGTTAAGCCACACAATGTCTGAACTGAGCTTACGGCGGTAAAGCCATTCGCTCTGATTAATTACTTTACGAGAACGAACCAGCGTCTTCCGTTAGCTCAAGTGAGTTGTTAGCAGGCATTTTAACCTACGAACTTAATTGACCATTATTCACTGAATTAATATTTTTTAACTTTACAAGAATATCTGAAATATTTCCAGCAACAATCTCATTTGATTTGTATTTAGATAAATCCACTAATTTTGCACGCAATCTTTCGATAAGCCAACCTTTAGTGGAAGGAATAAATTCTATATTAGCAAAATTCTTCTTCAATTCAGTAAAAAGCATTATATATGGGGATTGATCTTCGTTTTGCAAATCTAATAAAGGACATTTAATTTTAGGAGCATCATAATATACTTGTGTTTTTACGAAATGTAACATTAACTGAATTGATAATATTAGTGCATAATTGATTGCAATAACACTTCGATTCTCAGGCTCTATTTTATCAGTTATATAACTTTCACTTGCATCGAGAGCTTTAATTCCAACATTTGATGATATTCTAAATTTGATCCCAAATAATGTTAAAGATTTGAATGGTTCCCATGAAACCGTTATGGCTACTTGATCTAAATGATCATGACCACCGAAATGACTGCGTATTCTCCTTCTCTTTGTCCTAAGTTTTTTAAGTCCTTTTTCAGACAATGGAAGTAAAATTGATCTTATGTCTGTTTTAGGAAGATGATAATTATCTTTCAAATTTAAATCATTTTTATGAAAAGCATAATTCTTGTTTTTAATTCCTTTAAGTTTTCGGCTGATAAAAGTATTTTTATTCACGTAATATGATTTTAAACCTTGTGATAATACTTTATTATGTAATGGTCTGTCTGTGGTAAGAAATATGGTTTTACTATTAAGCAGATGCTGTAATATTTGGCCATCTGGCATTCCTTGATATGCTTTTGCAATAAATAGAGGTTCAAAATTTTTATATCCTTTTTTAATCAAATATTTTTGAAAATGATCAAATATTTCGTTCGATACTGCTTCATCTACGACAATTATATCCTTTATTTTTTTCATGTTTTATTGATATTTCTCTTGCCTGCTAACGCGGAGCTGAGGGGCTGGGAAAACGTGGACCAAAAGGCTACTAAACAAGTACAATATTCGATTTAAGAACGTCTTTCAAAAATGGCACAGCTTTTCCCGGTTCCTCTCAAGCGTGATGTTATGCCAAGTCTCTGTTTATTCATTAAATGTTGCATTAGCGGATTTCAGTTTTGAATTCTTTCAATAATTTTCAGCTTTCTCTTTTCCGTATTGTTTAACCATTTCATCCCATAACGGTGAATTTCGAATCTGTTTTTGATATTCTTTTGTCATTTTTTCTAATTGCTCTGGAGAAGGAGGAGATCCCGGCGCAACAAAATTAATACCATCATTATCTGTCCACGAAAAGGATTGATCCGATGATTGTTGCAAAAGACAACATTTTTTATACTTTTTCCCGCTTCCGCAAGAGCATGGGTCATTTCTTTTGATTTTTTTCATTGATAATCACCCTATTTTATTGAAGCCATAACCGCAGATCGCCGGCCAAGCATTCCTCCCAAGTAGACAATCCTGAAATCGGTGGAGTATAACCGTATGTTTTCGCGAGCAATTGACTGAGCATACTATCACGGTTTGGATCGTCATATACATGCTTAGTCGCTGTGACTGTCCAAAATCTCTCGTCCTTTTCAATCTGACGAGGAGTTCTACCTTTTGTAATTGGTATCCCGGCGGTTTCAGGGTGTTCTTTCATGAAGTACTGATACCGTTTCGCGCTCTTCTGGTAATAATCCAGTTGTCCTTCTATATCCGCAATAAAGTGCTCTCGAAGCTCATTGCGAGTGAAAGGAAGGTATGTCTTGTCGATTTTTTCTGACATTGGTTTTTCTCTTTATACAAAATCTAAGCTGAGGGGCTGGGCAACGATAAGCGAAAACCTTGATAAATGCATAAGCTGCCGATTAAATACCGCCTTTCAAAAACGGCACGGCTTTGCCCAGTCCCTCTCAAGCGCATGGTTGTGTGCCGGGCAAGGCCCGGCTGCTAAATGGTGATATCTGAAATAATGACACATGTTTCAGATAAAGTCCAGACCCAGCCTGATGGAGGCGAAGGGTA
>JAFCZU010000585.1 GCA_019314185.1 Deltaproteobacteria bacterium
CTTATCGAAGTTGGTCTGGCCGAGTAAGGTTTTTTCGTAGCTCTGATTTTCGATCTGGTGAATCAATACATTTTTCGACCAGCCGAATTTCCGGGTCATGCGGATGTAGAATTCACGCTCCAGAAGGTCTTTGCAGCGCTGGAAGATGATCAGATTATGGCTCCAGCCGATTTGTGCAACCAGAGGTTGCACTTTTGGCAGGTCGCAGTATGCGAGGTAAAATTCCCGCATGTAGAATACATTTCTGCGGGAATAGCCGCTGACGCCGGGAAACTCCTGCCGCAGGTCTACGGCATGCTGCTCGGCAATAGCAGCGCCATGGTCGGCGTTGGTCTGCCGCAAGGCAATCAGTTTTCCAATATCCCAGTAAAGCGCGACCAGTTCCTTGTTGACTGCTTTGAGGGCTTCGTATTGAGCTGAACGGATGCGCTCCTTTACTTCTGCCAGAAGCACGGCGTAATCGGCAGGCAATCGCTTCGAAGGCTTGCTCATATTCCCAACTCCTCAAAATTCCCGGCAATCCGTTCCGCCAATTCCACAGCTTCAGCATTCAGCTCACTAAGCTCGGCATGTATTGCACGCATGGTTTCCTTAAAGTCAAAGTCCTCATCCACCTCTTCCGGCGCCACGCCCACATAGCGGCCCGGGCGTTCCTGAAGCCAGCGGGCCTGTCTGTAAAAATATCGCGTTTGTTTTAGCTGTTCCACACAGGACTTTCGCTTTTCATCGAGGGGTTTTTTCGACTGATTGATCTCCTTTTTCGCCCAGAAATCGTTTTCACGGGCATTCAGTTTCTTCTCGCACAGTTCAATGAGGCAAAGCGTAAGCCTGTATATTTGGTCTGTCTGCCCGCCCAATTCACGGCTTTTTTCGGTAACCGGAGCGATGACCTCCGAAAACCGGTGCAGTCCATCGTTGTCCCTGCCCGCAGAAGTCCAGGCGGCATTTGCCGACTTAACAGCATCATGAAATGTCTTTATGTCCTGACCAAAAACCTCTTGTGATTCTTTAAGCTCGGCCAGTGTTTCGCCATGCGTTTCATCTTTTGACAGAGAACTCAGAAACGGCTCCATCACGTTCATCAAGGTGTCAATTCCCTTTTTGAAGTCCTCTATCGGTTTGAAAGTTTCCCCGGCTTCACGGACAGTAGTGTCCATATATTCAGCCACCAGATTCAGAAAACGTTCGCTCTGCCCCCGGTAGAGCCAGACAATGCTTGTGAGGTTTTTCATCTGCTCAGGGCTGAAGTCATATATCTTGCGGGTGACCTGACGATAGACATTGCGGGCGTCGAGCATGAGCACCTTGTCACGCTTGTCTTCCGGTTTGTTTTTGTCAAAAAACCAGAGTTCGCAGGGCACCGAACGGGTATAGAAGAAATTGGAACGGATGGCGATCATCACGTCCACATGGCCGGTCTCGACAATCTTGCGCCGCACTTTTGCTTCATCCCGACCAGCGCCGGAAGCCTGGGAAGACATGACGAATCCCGAACGTCCCTGCTCGTTCAGATAGCTGTAAAAATAGGAAATCCACAGGTAATTGCCGTTTGAAACGGCCTTTTTTTTATTCACCCCCGGCAGTCCAAAGGGAAGACGCGGATCATTTTTGACTTTGCCGGCGTCTACTTCATCGACATTGAAGGGGGGATTGGCCATTACGAAATCGGCCTCGCCCAACATCTCGTGATGATCCTCGTAGTAGGTGATGCCCTTCTGGATATTGCCTTCCAAGCCATGAACGGCGAGGTTCATTTTTGCCAGTCGAATAGTTGTAGGGCTCTTTTCCTGCCCGTAAAAGGTAACACGTTCCTGCGGGATTTCATGAATACGTTCAATAAAGTGAGCACTCTGAACAAACATGCCACCCGATCCGCAGGCGGGATCCAGAACTTTCCCGTGATCCGGTTCGATAACATTGACTATCATTTGTACAAGAGACACGGGAGTGAAAAATTCGCCGTTATCGTGTGCCTTCTGATCCGCAAACTGGGTTAGGAAATATTCGTAAATACGGCCGAATATATCTCCCGAGGCTCTTTTAAGCGCGGGATCATCGAATGTCCGCAATAGTTGTCCCAGCACGTCATTTTCGAGCTCCAGATATTCGCTCTTTGGCGGAATCCCCCGCAACGTTTCATAGTCCTCTTCTATAGATTCCATGGCACTAATGATGGCCTGCGCACGATCCTTGCTGTCCGGCAGATTTACGAGATGCTCGAACTGCGCCTTGGGGCGCAGGAAGATAGCGCCCTTGCGCGAGAAATCTTCCCTGGTCAGCGGACGGGTTTTGCCATTGCGCTTCGGCAGACTCGCCTCAATTCCCTCTTTTACTGCAAGATAGCGGCTGTAAGCATGCCGGAGGAAAATGAGGCCCATTACAGGCAGAAAATACTCGTTGCTCGCATAGGGGCTGTTGGCGCGAAGGTTATCCGCGCTGCTCCAGAGCCTTTTTTCTAATGCCTCAATGTTTTGCATTTAGTTGTGTCCTTGTTTTTCTTTTACAATTCACGTACTGCTTTCAATTCGTATTCTTCAATCAATCCTTCATCGGCAAAGCTGAAGTAGTGGTTGTCTCCGATAATGATGTGATCGAAAAAGCTGATGCCGGTTGCCCTGGTCGCCATCATAAGGCTTCTTGTGAATGCTTTATCATCGTTACTGGGGGGCACTGAGCCGGATGGGTGATTGTGGGCGACAATGATCGACGGG
>JAFCZU010000140.1 GCA_019314185.1 Deltaproteobacteria bacterium
CAAGTAATTACTTTACATGGAGTTTTTTCATAACGCAGTTATACATCTATTTTGTAAAATTGAACAAGCCTATAATTGATTTTTGAAGCAGAGGGTCATATGTCGAAGTTATTCATTATTTTGTTTAAGAAACCTTATCTTTTCAATGGGAACTGTTGGGGTATGAACAATGATATGGTTATCTTTTTCAATCTTTACTGTGGTTTTGTCCCACACAGAATACCAGATTCCCACCTGTTTGCCTTCCTGATCCAGGATTAAAGATCCATAAGGGCTGACAGGAAAATCATGAGTCTGGCGCATCCGATCGATCCAGTTTTTTAGCTGTTTGCCGTCAAGATCTATATCTTTCCACAGTTTTGTCACAAGCACATAATTGTTTTTAATTCCAATTACAGCATTCGGTTCTGTTTCCGTTCCGCTGTAATAATACCTGTAATTATCAAGTATCTTAAAGTTTTCAAAAAGTGTTGTGACATCCCGGCTTTGCTGAAGACATCCATAATTTGATATCAAGTATCTTAAAGTTTTCAAAAAGTGTTGTGACATCCCGGCTTTGCTGAAGACATCCATAATTTGATGCGCAGCCTGAGAAAAACATAAACGCTATAACAACGGCAATCCTCCATACAATCAAATTAATTATCTTCATGTGTTTATTTCCTGCAAAGGTCTCAATACACATAAAAAACACTACAATATTACCACATTATAGTCAAACAAAAGCCAGTCAAAGCAGCAATTGACACATAAAGTCTGGTTTGTTATTCAATAAATATTGATGAATTCGTAAAAAGTCGCGAATTTAACTTTACCAACGTTCTCTTTCATGATTTTCCGGTATTTTAAAATGAAATATTGTTTTTATGAGAAATGTTTTCCCCTGTCCAGGGATCTATATTGAATTGCTTCGGAAATATGATCTACCTGGATATCGGATTCGCCTTCAAGATCCGCAATAGTTCGGGAAATCTTCAGTATGCGGTTGTATGCACGGGCCGAAAGACCCAGCTTGTCTATTGCAGATTCAAGAAGGTTGTATGAGTCATCATCTATTTTACAGTGTTTTTTAATATGTCGGCTGCTCATTTGAGCGTTGGAGTAAATTTTGGTGTGTTTGAATCTTTCTGACTGGATTATCCTGGCCGCTGTTACCCGCTTACGTATATCTTTAGATGATTCAGCCCTGGCATTTCCCATGAGGTTCTTGTATGGAACTGCCGGCACTTCTACATGAATATCTATCCGATCCATCAGAGGTCCGGAAATTTTTGATCTGTACTTGTGGATTTGTGAATAGGTGCATCTGCATTCGTGCTTTGGATCGGAAAAGTAGCCGCACGGGCATGGATTCATTGCGGCTACAAGCATAAAAGCTGAAGGGTAGGTAATGGTTGAAGACGCTCGTGCAATGGTAACCTTAAGATCTTCCAAAGGCTGTCGCAGCACTTCTAACACATGTTTCTTGAATTCCGGCAGTTCATCCAGAAAAAGCACGCCATTATGAGCCATACTGACCTCGCCGGGTCTCGGGTTATGACCGCCTCCGATTAAGCCTGCGTCTGATATTGTATGATGGGGAGATCTGAAAGGCCTTTTTGTTACAATGGCCTGGTTTTTTGAGAGCATTCCAACGACAGAATATATTTTTGTAGTTTCTATTGCTTCATCAAATGATATTGGAGGGAGAATAGTTGGAAGACGCTTTGTCAGCATGGTCTTGCCTGAGCCAGGAGGGCCGATCATGATAAGGTTGTGACTGCCTGCGGATGCAATTTCCAGCGCGCGTTTTACATGTTCCTGACCCATGACTTCTGAAAAATCGACTTCAAATCTGTTGCCTTGGTCAAAAATAGTTGAAATATCGGTTTTTGCCGGTTCTATTTGCGAAAAGCCGGTAAAAAAGTTTACTGTTTGAGATAATGTTTTTACTGGAAGAACAGAAATTCCATTAACTATGGAAGCTTCGTGTCTATTGTCGTATGGGACGACAATTCCGGTATACCCTGCATTTTTTGCTGCAAGGGCCATAGGAAGAGTGCCATTTACAGGTTTGATGCGGCCGTCAAGTGAAAGCTCACCTAAAATAAGGTAGCTGGAGGTTATTCCCTTTGGAATAATTCCGGTTGCAGATAATATTCCTAAAGCTATCGGTAGATCAAAACCGGTTCCTTCCTTTTTGATATTGGCGGGCGCTAAATTCACAGTTATTCTGTCATCAGGAAATCTATATCCAGAGTTATTAATTGCGGATTTAACCCTTTCTTTGCTCTCTTTTACAGATGCTTCCGGGAGTCCAACGGTTGTAAATGTGGGAAGCCCCTGTGCTATATCCACCTCTACTTCCACAAAATACGCGTCTATTCCGATAACAGCACTGCTTAATATTTTTGCTATCACTTTTCCTCCTCAGTCTTTGTTTGCATACTCAATTTGTCAGGTGTTAAATTAAATCTAAAGAGCCAATTCAAAACGCCCCCTTTTGTCCAATCTCTGCGTCAGGTTCAAATTTTGCACGAAGTGAAGCTTTAGCGCTATCCTCGAAATACTCAATGTATTTCTCCGGTTAAAATTTTCGCTTTTCTTGACCTTGGATAAAATTGAACATTTTGAAACCGGCTCTAAACTGAGTGATTGTTTTACTTGACCTGCGCCAATATCTTGCGCATCAAAGACTTGACACGTTTCGTAAAAGAAAGTTTTTGATTGATTACTTATTGTATTTACTTTATATAAAAAATTCATCATTATTCATTAAATCAGACTTCTATAGAACTATCAATAGTGATGAATTCGTAAAAAGTCGAATTCATCAGGTGTTAAGTGTTAGATGTTAAGATAAAACAATTTAATTGTTATATCAGGTTCTTAACACCTAACACATATTATATGCATATAAATCAAAGAACTCTTGCAAAACCAATAAAATGCTCAGGCGTAGGTATTCATTCGGGGAAAAAGGTAAATCTGAAAATAAACCCCGCACCGATAAATCATGGCATCAAGTTCAAAAGGACAGATCTTCCGGACAGTCCATGCATATCAGCCCATTTTAATATGGTTATAGATACAAGTCTTGCAACCGTTATCGGCTATAATGGATTTATTGTCTCAACAATAGAGCATCTTATGGCGAGTTTTGCCGGGCTTTCCATCGATAATGCCCTGGTTGAAGTTGATGGTTATGAGATGCCGATCATGGATGGAAGCGCTGCTCATTTTACTTCATCAATTATAGCTGCGGGTATAAAGGAGCAGGTAAGTCCGAGGTGTTTTTTTGTTATTAAAAAGCCTATTGAACTAAAAGAAAACGGAAAATTTGTCGGCGTATATCCTGAGTCAACATTTAAAATCACATGTACCATTGAGTATGACCATCCTTTGATAAAAAAACAATCCTATACCGCGGAAATGTCGGATAAAGTCTTTGAGCATGAAATATGCAGAGCCAGAACTTTTGGTTTTTTAAATGATTATGAAAACCTCAAACTTTATGGTCTTGCCCGTGGAGGATCTCTCGATAATGTTATTGTAATCGATAAAGATGGAATTCTTAATAAAGATGGTTTGCGTTACAAAGATGAGTTTGTGCGCCATAAAATTCTCGATTCTATTGGCGATTTTTCCCTTCTTGGAATGCCGATTTTAGGTCACATTGTATTGAACAAATCCGGCCATTTTTTTAATCATGCCTTTCTTGAAAAATTCTTTGTTCAAAAAGAATCATGGGAGACGCGTATAATTTCCAGATAAGTCACCAGGACGTCAGACATTCTGCGGTTCAGACAAAATACTCATAATGATGATATCACCAACTAAATTCAAAACGTTTATTATGCTCTTTTGCATGATGTTTTTATTGCAACATCCGGCTTTTGCGTCTGATGTAAAGCTGGCAAATATCATTGTCACCAACACACGTGATGATCTTCTGGTTTATCTGACAGTTGAGGGGGCTTTTAGTGAAAAAATTAAAAAGGCTGTTTTAAATGGTGTGCCTGCCGATTTTTCATTTTATATTAATCTGTATCAAATTCGTAATTGGTGGATAGATAAACAAATAGCCTGTCTAAAAATAACCAACACGATTAAATACAATAACCTGAAAAAAGAATTTCATGTTAAGCGGTCGTGGGAAAGCGACAAGACAATTGTTGCAAAAACTTTTGAGGAAGCTCAGAAGCTGATGTCTGAAATTGACAGTATGAAAATTATTCCGCTCAGCAGTCTGGAAAAAGACGAGCGATATCAAATAAGAACTAAGGCTGAGATCGGAAAACTAACCCTTCCCTTTTATCTGCACCATGTCCTGTTTTTTATTTCTTTATGGGATGTTGATACCGATTGGTATACAATAGATTTTATTTATTAGAATCTTCTTCCGACGACTATTATGAGCAATAACATATTTAAAAGCCCAAAATCTATTATCTCAGAAAAAGAACGTAAAAAACGTAAGCGTGAACGGATACTGATAGTTGTAATAATCGCTGTAATCGCCATTCTGACTTATATTGAGAACAGGATAATATATTTTGGAACTGATATCCCTGTTTCCAATACGATATTGATGTTCATACTGATAAACATCAATCTACTGCTGCTTATCCTGTTAATATTCCTTGTGTTTAGAAATCTGGTAAAGCTGCTTTATGATAGAAAGCGTAAAGTAATGGGGGCAAAGCTCCGCACCAGGCTTACACTGGCATTTATAGCTTTGACACTTTTGCCTACAATAATACTTTTTTTCTTTTCCATTAACTTTATTACAACAAGCATTGAGTTTTGGTTTAATGTTCCGGTAGAACAGGCGCTTGAAAACTCCCTGCTTGTTGGAAGAGATGTATATAAACATGCCGAGGGGAATAACAGATTTTTTCTCAAAAGGATTGCATATCAGATAAAAACAAAAAAACTTTTAGACGCAAAAAAAAGGAAAGCGCTTTCCCGCTATGTCCAGATTGTTCAGCGTGCATTTAATATTCATGCTGTTGAAGTGTATGATGTAAATTCAAATCGTCTGACATTTGCCCTTGCTCCGGAACTTGAAGATAAGCCCTTTAAGGTCGTTTCTGCCGGTAATTTTCAAAAAGAGATGGAGTCAAAAGAAGTCAGATCAATATATGAAAAAATATCGGCAGGTGAGCTTATAAGAACTATTGCAACCGTTCCCTTTGGGGTAAGATACAAAGATGCTGAAGCGTTTGTGGTGTCAACCGTTTTGATTCCTCTGGATCTTTCTGAAAACATGGCGTCTATTTCAAGGGGAGTTGAAGAATACCAACAGATGAAACTTCTTAAGAAACCGATCCAGGTTACATATTTAATAACACTTTCAATGGTGGCGCTATTGGTTGTATTTTGCGCAATATGGTTTGGTTTTCATCTGGCGAAATCAATTACTATTCCGATAATGGAGCTTGCTGAAGGAACTCGCAGGATTGCGGAAGGAGATTTGGAATTCAGGATTTCTATGGTTGCTGATGATGAAATCGGCAGTCTTGTCGATTCATTTAACAAGATGACACTGGATCTGCAAATCAGTAGAGAGCAGCTGGAACTTTCAGCAAAGACACTTCGTGAACAGAATGTCGAGATTGAAGAAAGACGGCGGTATATGGAGATAGTGTTAAAGAATATTTCCGCCGGTGTAATAACTCTTGGCGCAACTGGATTGGTAACAACGATTAACAGGTCCGCTGAAAAGATGCTTAATCTTCGTTCAGAGGGTATCCTGAATAAAAGCTATAAGAATCTGTTGCAGGGACAGCATTTGAACCTTGCAACGGAAATAATAGATAATATCGCGAGTTCACAGAAGGATGATATAAGGTTTCCGTTAAGATCAATAATTGCAGGATGCTCACGGAGCTTTATGCTGCATGTTAATGCGCTGAAAGATGATACAGAGCGGCACATGGGTATTGTAATGGTCTTAGACGATCTTACAGAACTGGAAAAGGCTCAGCGTATGGTTGCCTGGCGTGAGGTTGCGCGCAGGATTGCACATGAAGTGAAAAATCCTTTAACTCCGATAACTCTCTCAGCTCAGCGTCTTAAAAGAAAGTATTCAGAGCGTATTCACGAATCTGTTTTTGATGAGTGTGTCCGCATGATTATTGATCATGTAGATATGATTCGAAATCTCGTAAATGAGTTTTCGGCCTTTGCCAGATTCCCAACAGCTAACCCTGAGCCATGCGATTTGCCCCCGATAATTGAAGAAACCGTGGCTCTTTACAAAGAGGGGTATCAAAATATTAATTTTGAAATCAAAATCCCGGATAAAATTCCGATTCTTAATATTGATCGACATCAAATCAAGCAGGCTATGATTAATCTTTTTGAAAACGCAATTGCATCGATAAAAAAACAGGGCAACATTAATATTACTATAAACCATGATCCTATTCTAAAGATGGTTCGGATAGAGATTTCGGATGACGGTGCTGGTATTTCAGACGAAGACAAGACACATCTTTTTGAGCCTTATTTTTCCACCAAAAAGGCTGGTATGGGTTTAGGACTGACTATAGTTAATACGATTATTGCGGATCATAATGGTATGATACGCGCACAAGACAACCAGCCTCATGGGGCAAAATTTGTTATCGAGTTGCCGGTGTAAGGATTAGAGGTCGGAGGTCAGGGTTCGGGGATCAGGAGCCGGATGTCAGAGATCGGAAGTCGGAGGTAGGGGTCGGCCCCTGTGCCTGCCCAATTCACTTAATAATTGCAGATCATTTCCAGAATGAGTCGGCAGGATCAAAAAGATTCAATGGGTTAGTGATCTGAATCGAGTAATTCTCAATATAGGAGTTAAAGCATATGTTTCCATCTATTTTAATTGTTGATGATGAGCCTTCCATACTTCAGTCTCTTGGAGGCCTTCTTTCTGATGAAGGTTTTGAAGTTATAATAGCCAGCAACGGATACGAGGCATTGAAGATAATCGCAACAGAATCTCCTGATCTTGTTTTACTTGATATATGGATGCCTGGAATTGACGGTATCGAAACTTTAAAGGAGATCAAAAAGGATAACGCATTTATCCAGGTAATAATAATATCAGGACACGGGACAATAGAAACCGCTGTTAAAGCCACAAAGCTTGGCGCATTCGATGTAATTGAAAAACCGCTTTCAATAGATAAAGTTATAGTTGCTATTAACAATGCGCTTAATTTCAGGAGGCTTGAAGAAGAGAACAGATATTTGAGAAAAAAGACTCTGGAAAAACATGCGATAAATGGAAATAGTCAACCTGCTCTGGATCTTAAAAAGCAGTTAGCGGTTGCAGCGCCAACAGAAGCCTGGATCCTTATAACCGGAGAAAACGGGACAGGCAAAGAGCTTGTAGCCCGCACCATTCATAACTTTAGCTCCAGAGCAGATCAACCTCTTATTGATGTAAGTTGTGCCGCAATCCCTGAGGAATTTATTGAAAGCGAGCTATTCGGTCATGAAAAGGGAGCTTTTACAGAAGCGACTACAAAGAAAAGAGGCAAGTTCGAATTGGCAAATAAGGGGACAATCTTTTTTGATGAAATAGGAGATATGAGTTTAATGACTCAGGCCAAGCTTCTCCGAGTACTACAGGAACAGAAATTCCAGCGAGTTGGAGGAGGCAGGACATTAAGTGTTAATGTCAGGGTAATAGCGGCCAGCAACAAGGATCTCGAAAAAGAGATTGAGAAAGGCAGATTTCGAGAGGATCTTTACTACCGGTTGAATGTTGTACCTATAAAAGTCCCAAGCTTGAGGGATCGCGCTGAAGATATTCCGTTTCTTGTAACAGCATTTCTTGAGCAAAGTGCGACACAGAATCGAAGCAAAAGGAAGGAAATAACTCAGAAAGCACTCGACCTCTTATGCAATTATGCATGGCCGGGGAATGTAAGGGAACTTAAAAATTTGGTAGAACGACTGGCAATAATGGCAGGGAAAGACATTGTCGATGTTGCCGATATTCCTGCTCCATATAATTCAAGTGTCGGCGATGGCATGGAGTCGATTAAAACGGAGCTTTTTTTAATCGATGACTTCAAGAGAGCTGTCGAGCTTTTTGAAAAAGCATTTATTAAAAGGAAGTTATTGCAATATAATAACAATATTACTAAAACAGCCGAAGCAATTGGTCTTAAGCGGGGTTATTTATCTGGAAAGCTGAAAAAAATGTAACAATTTACCGCATTGAAAATCTTACTATTTTTTCAAAAAGCTAAAGTTTTACAAAAAACAAATTGATAATGGGGGCTTTTTTAGCAGACTTAGTTATCTTTATAAATTTTCCACTCAATATCAAGCTGTGAGCTGTTTTTTCCTTTTTTCATTTATAATTCAAAGGTAGCGTTGCTTCCAACAGCAAAGCATTTGAGGTTGTGGTTGTTTTCGGAAATTATTGTTCGGCAGGTTTTTACAATCTGGTCCATTTTTTTATCTGTTCTTCCTGGATTCAGGTGAAAGAGTCCTAATTTTTTTACCCCGGATTCAAAAGCAAGATCAAGCACCTCGGTATATACAGAGTGTCCCCAGCCAATGTGTCTAACATATTCTTCAGGGGTGTACTCTGCGTCATGAATAAGAAGATCAGCGCCGGCAGAGAATTTCAGATAGTCTTTATACGTCAGGCCGTTTGGATGAACAAAACCAAGTTCATTGTCTGTTAAAAAAACAAAAGATTTGTTATCTTCGACAAATTTATATCCACTGCCGCCGTTGGGATGGCTGAGACTGATAGGGGTTACACTAATTGAACCTATTTGCCACTTTGTCTGATTTACTTCTTCGTAAAATATTTTTGCCTTTAAATCAGAATATTTTATGGGAAAATTTGGAGGAGATAAAATCTTTGGAAGTATTGTTTCCACGAATTTACTATGAAAAGGGCATTGGTACATTCGCAAACTGGTTTTTTTTGAATAAAGAGGTTTGAAAAAGGGGAACCCCATTATATGATCCCAATGGGCATGAGTGAAGATGATGTTATAGGTAGAGATTCTCTCTTTCGTTAATTTATTGCCGAGCTCCCGAATTCCGGTTCCAGCATCAATTATAATTATATCATCACTTTTTGCCCTGATTTCAATGCAGGTGGTATTACCACCATATTTGAGATAATCTTTACCTGAAACAGGGATGGAACCTCTTGAACCCCAGCATTTAATAAACATTTTTACCTTTCAGGCAACTGGTCTATATACCATTCCATGGGATCAAGGATCGTATAACCCATTTTCTCGAATTTTCTTTTTAAAGGGCTTATGTTTTGAGTCAAAAGGTATGGGAAGACAGCCCTTTTCCCTTCATCCCAGTGCCTAGCAACCAGAACACTTCCAAAGGAAATTTTTTCCTCGGTTATTGCATCAACAATTTTCTTCATCTGCCCAAGCTTTTCCTCAACAACTATACATATTAATGTTCCAGGGTCATCCATACCCATAACATTAATGAACGCTCGCAGAAGATCACGCACAGAAATAATGCCTTTGAGTTTTCCCTGTTCATCTACAACAGGAAAAGCTCCAACACGTATTTTTTGGATAAGGACAAGAGCATCTTGAATAGTATTAAAAGGGGAAATAGTAACGGGATCGATTGTCATTATATCCTTGATTTTTAATGCTGACAGTTTTTTGTCCTGTTTTATTTTGTCATAATCGCGTAAAGCTCCGAACGGAACAGCGCTTCTTATATCGCGGTCTGAAACGATTCCTATTAAGAGGTTATCTTTTTCCACAACAGGAAGATGACGTATGCGGTGTTCAGACATTTTTTTCTTTGCTTCCAGAATATCAGCATCTTGTTCAATGGTTATGACCTTTCTGGACATCGATTTGCTGACAAACATATTAACCTCCAATTCTTTTCTTGCTTAGTTTTATTTTCTTTTAATCCAGGATATTCTGTGGATACACACTATTTATTCAATAAAATTTCAATATGGTTTTTAGCCAGTTCAGGAAGACGTTTAAGAGAGTATCCACCCTCAAGTATGGAAATTATTCTTCCATTTGAATATTGATCGGCCATTGCGACAATTTTTTCCATTATCCAGGAAAAGCCTTCAGTCGAAAGTTTGATGTCCGACATATCATCGTCAACATGAGCATCAAATCCGGCTGACACAAGGATTACTTCCGGCTTAAATAATTCAAAGGTTGGGAAAAGGTCTTTTTCTAACCTTTTTTTATACTCGTTGTCTCCCTTGCCGGGCAGCACAGGAGAATTTTTTGTAAACCCCAGCCCTGGTCCTGTTCCTTCTTCAAATTCTCGTCCGGTGCCCGGGTAAGCAAACGACGGATGCTGATGAATTGAGTAATAAAATACATCAGGGTCATCTTCGAATATATGCTGGGTGCCATTGCCGTGATGAACATCAAAATCTACGATCCCAATCTTTTTTATGTCCCATTCTTTTTGAAGATACCTGGCTGTAATAGCTATGTTATTAAAGTAACAGAATCCCATGGCTTTATCTGTTTCAGCATGATGTCCAGGAGGCCTTACGGCACAGAAGGCATTATCGATTTCGCCGTTTATAACAAGCCGGGCCGCATAAAGGATACCTCCAACGGCGAGAAGCGCGGTTTCAAAAGTTTCCGGGCATATCTGGTTATCAGGGCAGTCGAATGTTTTCTTTCCTGAAAGACATGCTTCTTCAAAGGTTTTAATATATTCTTTATCATGGACAGCTTCAATCCACTTTAAATTCGCCCGGCTGGCATTGAGTAAAGTAAGTGAGGGAATAAGATCGGCATCATTAATGCCTTTATAAACAGCCTGAATTCTTGCGGGCACTTCAGGATGATATGAACCTGTATCATGAAGCATATATCTATCATCATGTAAAAAGCCGGTTTTTTTCATATTCTTCTTTTCACTTTTTAATACATAAGTTGAGCGATTAGCTTTTAGTTAAACTATATCAAGAAGTTATTAAATAATAACATTTTACCCAATTGGTGAAAACCGAATCGCTGGTAACCACCCGGAATAATAAGAACTAACTGCTAATCGCTTAATTCAGGTTTTAATTAAGAATGCTATCAAACATTACAAACGCTGCTTTAGCAGCATTATTGTTGTCAAGTATTTCTATTGTTGGACGGCCTATTAAGTCGTATTCATATACAGTATTATCCTCAGGTATTATTCCGGCTAATTCAAGGCCTCCGCTTTTAATCATATTAATGACCGTATCAGACAGAGCTTCTTTTGTTCTGTTAATTACAAGATAGGTTTTGCCGACTCCAATGTTGAGACGTTTTGCGAGTTCATTAATTCTGATAGCTGTTTGAATCCCTCGTTTTGATGTGTCTGAAACAATAAGAAGGATATTAACATTTCTTGTGGTTAAGCGGCTGATATGCTCCATTCCAGCTTCATTATCCATAACAATATAAGGATAATTAGCGGTCAGCTGCTCAATAGAGGCCGCAAGAAGATTATTTGCAGCACAGTAACAACCTGCTCCTTCAGGTTGCCCCATCACTAAAAGATCGTATCCTTTTGCTTCAATAACAGCCTGTCCCAGCTTCATTGACATAAATATGTTCTTGGTCATACCGCTGGGAACATTTCCCTTTTTCATTTCTTCGCGGATACTTCCGAGTGTGTCGGTAACTTTAAGCCCCAAAACTTCGTTAAGATTTGCGTTGGAATCAGCATCTATTGCAAGAACCGGGGTCTTTCTCTTAATTAATAAATATTTGACTAACAAGCCTGACAAAGTAGTTTTTCCTGTGCCTCCCTTCCCTGCCAGGGCGATTGAAAAAGACATTATATTATATATCCTTACATGATATTTTGAGATCTTTGTAAAATGTTCTCTTTTATCCGATTACTGTGTCAGGCTCAAATATAATTTTTAGTTTTTAATTATGATTGAAGGGGAAAAATTCAATTTTAATTCAAAATTAATACGTTCTTAACGTATTTCTATGGTTGAAATTTTTGCCTTTCTTGTACTCAAACAAAATTGAACATTTTTCAAAGATCTCATTTTAAAGCCAATAAAAATTTAATAATTAAGCCAGATAAGCAAAACAGTCAAGCATCTTTTCTAAGTTAATTCCCCAGGTATTCTTTATTTTCATAATATGGCCGACAAGGAGTTGGGCCGGCTCAAATACCTTGCGATATATATATATATGATATATATGATATATATCTTATCTGTTTACGTGAATTAGAAGTGGAATAAACAGGATGTTATTTAATAACCTTGATATAGTTTGACTAAAAGCTAATTGCTCAATTTAGGAAACATATAAATCATAAAAAAGGAGGTTGCAATGTTTGATCTTATTAAAAAAGCAATGTTGACCGGTATTGGCCTTGCTCTTAAAACCAAGGACGAAGTTGAAGATTTGGCTGATGAGCTTGTAAAACAGGGGAAAATGTCTGAAGAGGAAGGAGGGAAGTTTCTGGATGAACTTCGAAAGCGCTATGACGAGACCCAAAACAAGTTGGAAGATAGGGTAGAAAAGACAGTAAAAGAATTTATGAAGAAGGCAGGTGTTGTTACAAATGATGAATTGAATGCATTGAAAAAAGAGATCAGGGAGCTGAAAAAGGCCGTAAGCGAGAAAGTGTAGAGCAATAGAGCGGGAGTATTACCAGTTTGTTAAAATTGGAATGATATCCCACAGCATCATCATTTATCGGGCGGGACAAACCCGTCCCTACGGGTTATGTACATCAAATTTCGTAGGGGGCGGGTTTATCCCGCCCGAATAGAAGTTCATGTTTTTGGCTTTAACAAATTGGTAATGCTAACCATAGAGCATAGAGAGTGGAGAGTATGAAATATAATGTTTAGCATACGAAAAGTTGGAGTTATAGGCCGTACCTATCGTCATCTGCAACGTTATAGACAGATCCTGACTGTTCTTTTCAAGTATGGGTTTGGCGATCTTGTTGAAGTGCTGAAGATAGAGCAGTATGTTGAAATCGGTCTTAGTATGATATCAAAAAAACGCCGAGATCGTCTTGAAAAGCTTTCAAGGGCGGAAAGAGTCAGGCTGGCTTTTGAAGAACTTGGGCCGACATTTATAAAGTTTGGGCAGATACTCTCCACACGTCCTGATCTTGTGCCGGTTGATTTTATAAATGAACTTTCCAAACTTCAGGATATGGTGCCTCCGTTTCCTTTTGACGAAGCAAGCGGGATCATAAAGGCTGAACTTGGCGCAACGCCGGAAAATCTTTTTGCATCTATAGATAAAACCCCTATAGCCTCTGCATCGATAGGCCAGGTTTACAGAGCGGAATTAAAAGATGGCGAAGATGTAGCGATCAAGGTTCAGCGTCCGGGTATAAAAAAGATTATTGAGGTTGATCTTGAGATCATGTTTCATCTGGCAACTCTTATGGAAAACCATATAGAAGAGATGAAATTGCAGCGGCCTGTCAAAATTATCGAGGAGTTTGCCAGAACACTTGAAAAGGAAATAGATTATTCCATAGAAGCAACACACTTGGAGCGTTTTGCAAGGGATTTTTTAAATGACCCAACTATCTATATTCCAAAGGTATTTCGAGATACTTCGACTTCTCGTGTTCTTACAATGGAGTTTATAGATGGTATAAAGATTTCTGAAATCAGTCGGCTTGATGATGCGGGATATGATAGAAAAATTATTGCCATTCGCGGAGCTGACCTTGCTTTAAAGCAGGTATTTAATAATGGTTTTTTCCATGCTGATCCTCATCCCGGTAATATTTTTGTGCTGCCAAACAATGTTATATGTCTGCTCGATTTTGGGATGATGGGTAGTGTCGACAGGCAGACACGTGAGGACTTTGTTGATTTCCTCGATAGCGTGGTACATAAAGATACTTTAAAAGCAACCCGTTTGCTGTTGGAACTAACCGAACATGATGAAGATCCTGATATTAAATCGCTTGAAAGAGGCCTGTCAGACTTCATTGAGCAGCACCTTTACAAACCCTTGAAAGATATTGAAATTGGAAAAATGCTTCAGGGCTTGTTAGAAGTAGCGTCGCGTTACCGTCTCAGGATACCGCCTAATATGTTTCTTACGATGAAGGCTTTCAGCTCAACAGAAGGGGTTGGGCTTATGCTTGATCCTGATTTTGAGATGATAACACGGGCAGTACCATTTATTGAAAGTGTAAAGCGCGCAAGGTTTTATCCCAAAAGGATTGCCGGAGATATTGTAACCATTGTTGCTGAACTTCATAAATTTGTACAGCAATTTCCTAAGGATGCTCTTGATATTACACGTCTTATCAAACAGCAAAAATTAAGCGTTAAGTTTGAGCATAAGGGTTTTGAGCCGGTGCTTGATACCTATAACCAGATAAGCAACAGGATATCATTTTCAATCGTTATCGCGTCACTTATTATCGGTTCAGCCCTGATAGTTTTTGCAAAAACTCCTCCGCTGTTTTACGGATTATCTATAATTGGCATAATAGGGTTTATTTCTGCTGCGATGATGGGGATATGGCTTCTTGTGGCTATTTTGAGAAAAGGTAGATTATGAAAATCAGTAACGTTTTAGCGCTTTTCTAATTAAGAATATATTTTTCAGGATTTACGGGAATTCCGTTAAGATGAACTTCATAATGAACATGGGGGCCTGTGCTTCGTCCTGTATTGCCAACCAGCCCAATGGTATCTCCTCTTTTCACAGCCTCGCCACGTTTTTTTAATGTTTTTTTAAGGTGGGCATATCTGGTAATTATACCATAGCCATGATCAATTGCAACCATATTGCCCATTAATCCTTTTCTACCGGAATATGTAACAATTCCATCAGCAGAAGCAATTACAGGGGTGCCCATTCTGGTAGCAATATCCAGCCCCTTATGAAATTCGCGAAGACCTGTAAACGGGGATTTACGGTACCCGAATTTGGATGATATCCATCCCTTTACCGGACGGATTGTGGGGGTAGAAGCTAAAAGGTTACGTTGCTCTTCAAGATGTTTCAGGAGAGACTCAAACCCTTCTTCTTGGTCTGTTGATGCGAGTTTAAGCAGATTTGTCTGCTCATGCATTTCTCGCAGCAGACTGTTGTGTCTCTCTGTAAGGGGAACTTCTGTGTCAAGATCTTCCGGTATTGATCCGCCAACTCCAAAAAGGTTGTCCTGAACGTCATTTTTTTCAATATTGGCAATAATTCGTATCTTCTTTTCAAAATTGTTTAATTCAACCAGTTTTGTTTTTAAACAATTTATCTCATCTGCAAACTTATTAATCTGTTTGCGTTGACTGGTGATTTCATCCATTTGACTTATAATATCATTTTCAACGCCTCTGATCTTTATTGATGCTTTTTTAACATTATAATAATCATAAACAACAGAGCTAAAAACTATCAGGCAGGCTGAAGCAAAAATGCCCAAAAACCGTAAAAAAGACTTTGAAACAGTTGTCTGCTTAACAGGAGAACCTGAAGCGCTTAATATGAAAAAAGTGAGTTTTTCCCGCATAATGAATTATCTGTTTTATGAGTAATTTCTCAACAAGTTCGAGAGATGAAGGTCATTTCCGTAAAAACAAAACCCAGAAAAGATCTGGAGTTTTCCCTCCGATCGAGTCAGGAACAAGCTTTGCTGGAATAATAATTTGCTATTTTTTGGGTTATTAGCATGTAATTTATATTGCTGTCAATACAGATTTTACATAGGCAAGAACCAACTTCTTTGGGTTGATGATTGATGGAATCTCTTCTTTACTGTCCGGATTTCGTATTTGTGCCGCGAACTGTCCAGAGTTTTAATCAAAAATAACCGGTAAATATTATCCGCTAACACGTCGATTCTAAAAAATACCGCATTTGCATAGCTTTTCCCGCAGGGCATCCTTTCCATGCCAAAACCGACTTTAAGGTCATTTATCCGTTTTTCAATGCTTTCGCCGGGCAGATTATACCATCTTAAAATTATAGCAAGGTTACCTGAGCTATTTGAGATGAAGGATATATACCTCTGCATCATCACCCTCCGCTGACGGGCCAAACAGGATCGATTTTGGTTCACCCTGCACACGGACATAATATGATGAGCCTGAATCCAGTTGATTTTTAACAGCCCAAGCCAGATACTCTTTTTCTCCCATAGTAAGCTTCAACCCCTGCATGGGATATTCCAGCACGGCCCTGTCAGGAAGTTTTCCTGCTGGTCCTGCGCCGTGGACATCTATCTCTCCCCCGCAAACCCCGAACATGGCCCCTTTCCATGAAGATTCAAAAGGACCTACCTCAAACCAGAGGCCAAGCTGGGGTATGGCATAGATATCGAGACGATATTCTGCGGAAACTTTTTTCAGCGGCATATTGGCTCTTGCAACCAGTTTAGCGCCAATAGCAGGGTTATCAACGGCAAAAATTTCAGCGCCCTGAAACGGTGCAGGCAGGGAATCAATAGACGGAATCTTGCCGTCATGAAGAAAAATAATTGGGAAACCATGACCCCTGACAGCCTGTACAGATAACGCCAGCATAGAAAGGCCGTAGCGCATAGACTCTGATGCAAGTTCTTTGTCAGATGAAAGAATAACCCACAAAGCAGTATCATCCTTGATAAGCTCTTCCCTCGGCCCAAGCCATGCCATCTTTTTCAGATCATCCATCCAGAAATGACCATTCGCATCCAGGGCATAGGTCTTGAGCATGGCCATTATTTTTTGAACCTGCTTTTCTTCATGGACAAGTGAGGTGATC
>JAFCZU010000586.1 GCA_019314185.1 Deltaproteobacteria bacterium
TTTTGAGTACCGACTGCCCAAAGATTGAGCACATAAAATGGCCTTGGGTAACCGATGTCGTGACACTTTTTACCCTTAAAGCAGGGTCAACGATGTCATGACACTTGTCAGTTAAAGCATGGAATATTGATATCAAGCACTAAAAACTATAAATTTGTCTACCAAGGTGGGCTAACAACCACCATCATGTCGCCATATTTACAGAAAAACTTGCCTTGTAGGCTTGTTGGTGGTACGTGTAAAAGGACGAAAGGAGGTACGCTATGGGCAAGCTGCCAAATGTCATTCCGGTGAGCGATTTGAGGCAGGATACTGCCAAGCTGCTGAAACAATTACGTAACAATAAAGAACCTTTGATTATTACACAAAGAGGACGGGCAACAGCGGTAATGATCGGTGTGGATGCATATGAAAAAGCTGAATACGAAAAAGAACTCCTGCGTCTTTTAGCCAGGGGAAATAGGGAAATAGAAATAGGTGAAGGATATGATCTGGATACAGTCCTCGCCGACGCCGACGCCCTTTTGGCTAAGGAGCCTTCGTGAAGGTTCAATTTACCCCTTCCGCCCGGACCCAATTTCTTTCTGCGCTATCATATATCCGACGGGATAAGCCTTCGGCAGCAGTAAATTTTCGGGATCGAGCTGAAAAAATCCTGCGAAGGCTCGAGGGCTTACCTGAATCCGGAAGAATCATACCGGAGTTTCCAGAACTTCCCTACCGAGAGGTGATTATTTCTCCGTATCGATTTTTTTATAAAATCAAAGGCGATGTCGTTTGGATAGTTGCGGTGTGGCATGGTGCACAGCTTCCAAAGGAACCAGCACCTTAACGCCAATCTGAAAATTCACCGGACCCAAAAAGCCGGGCCGGTGATTGATCCGTTGGGCGGTGGCAAAGACCAGAAAATAAACATATTAAATCCTTGACATTCCATACGAATGTAATTACAATGTAGATACCTATTTAGTCAAGGAGGTAAGCTATGAGAGCACGTGTTGTGAAAATTGGCAACTCCCAAGGCATCCGTATTCCAAAACCTATACTTGAGCAAACAGGAATTATGGAAGACGTTGAGCTTGAAGTAGAAAAAAACCAAATCATTATTCGCTCCATTTCAAATCCAAGAGCTGGTTGGGATCTTGCTTTCAAAACAATGGCCAAAAATGATGATGACGTGCTGATGCACGGAACCGAAAATATCTCAAATTCTTGGGATGAAGAAGAATGGCAATGGTAGTCAATCGATTCGACGTATATTTGATAAATCTTGATCCTACTGTTGGATCTGAAATTCAGAAAACCAGACCCTGTTTGATTGTTTCACCTGATGAAATGAACAGACATATCCGCACCGTCATTGTTGCCCCAATGACTACCGCAGGTAAGGACTATCCTACAAGGGTATCATGCAAATTTAAAAAGAAAAAAGGGCAAATCGTCTTAGATCAGATTCGAACAATAGATAAAACACGACTCATAAAAAAGCTTGGTTATATTAATCCAGAAACCCAGTTAGAAGTTATTTCTGTCTTACAACGGCTATTTGCATTTTAAGGCCGCCCAACACAAGCGGAGCAACTCTGATTCGAAAAGCTTGCGCTTTTTGGCCAGGTTATCCGCCGCACGTTGGCGTACCTATATCATGTCATTATTCAAGTAAACGCTTGCTTTATACCTCAATTGGTAGTACGTGTAAAAATACAACAGGGGGTACCCGATGGGAAAACTTATGAATATCCTTCCGATAAGCGATTTGAGGCAGGATGCTGCCAACGTCCTGAAAAAATTACGAGACAACAAGGAACCCATTGTCATTACACAAAGAGGTCGGGCAGCTGCCGTCATAATCGGTGTCGAGGCGTATGAGCAATCTGAACACGATAAAGAGATCCTTCGTCTTTTGGCTAAGGGAGATAGGGAAATAGAAATAGGCGAGGGTTATGATCTAGATACTGTTCTTGCTGAAGCCGATTTAATCCTATCCCAGGAGCCATCGTGAAAGTCCGCTTTACGCCTTCTGCCGGATCCCAGTTTCTGTCTGCTCTCGCATATATTCGGCGGGATAAACCTTCTGCAGCAACCAGTTTTCGAGAGCATTCCGAAACAGTTTTGCGAAGGCTTGAGGGCTTTCCTGAGTCTGGAAGAATCATACCAGAATTTCCAGAACTTCCCTACCGGGAGGTGATTATATCGCCATACCGTTTTTTTTATAAAATCAAAGGCGATATTGTTTGGATAGT
>JAFCZU010000141.1 GCA_019314185.1 Deltaproteobacteria bacterium
GATGTTTCAAAAGATCTTCAAGGGGTAATGATTCTTTCTTTGACATAGCCAACCTCCAGAAATTTTGATCAAATATTATTTGAAAGGGGAAACTGTTTATGGTTCACGGTTGTCTGAAGCATTTTAACCGTTATTGTAAATGTAAGCGTTCACGGAACGTTGAAATTAGAAAATAGAAATTGGAAATTGGAAATTTGGCCTTCATGCTTTTGTACTGTTCTTCCCAATTTCTACTTTAATCTCTCCCAAATTTCTACTTTCCAATTTCAAGTTTCAAGCCGTGAACGACTATCAATAAATATACGCTGGAATTGATTTATATTCAACAGATAATTCGTTCTATATTTTACTCGCTCTTATCTGAATATGTGTAAAAAATTACCATAAAATTATGTAAAAAATACCATAAAATTATGTAATTTACTTCACAATTTCACACTAAAATACATGGTATTGTGTTCCTAATTTTCTATAAAGAATTAATTAAATTTGTCCTGGAATTCTACCTCAATCTCAAGCCCTATTGGAATTATTCAAACTCTCCACTTCTATTTTTTACTGCATGAACCTGAAAATTTCGTAACACTTTAGCTTTTTGAAAATATATCCGCTGTAGTTGAAAGAGGAAACAATTGAGTACTAACCATGAAGGAAAAGGAGGAACCAAAAAATGGCCAAGAAATACCCGGAACAAATAGTAATGGAAGGCATCACGTTTAAGAAGTCAGCTAACGAATTATATGTAGAGTTGCAGCCGGAATTAACCAAGATAGGCGTAGAGAAATTTCTTGATGAAAAGGCAGCGCTTGTTCAATGGGAGTTCAAGCCAGATAATAGAAGAGCGCTAACGCTTCGGCAGTTCAATAAGACATCGACTCACTGCAAATGGCTATCGCTGGCAAAGGGCAGAAAAGAGCTGGTCAATGACATAGCCAGCCAGCTCGAGGGTGACGAACGAGTCCGCGTCGCCGGACTGATATATGTGCGTGAAGACCTTAAACATCCAAATGGCTTTACATTCGACGACCGGATAATTATCAGATTCGACGAGAAAGCAGCGAAAAAAGAGTTTCAGGCGCTTTTCAAAAAACTGGGCGTCGAAAAAGTGGAAGGCCCGCGAGGTGAATTGGGTAAGGGTTTAATGCTTGTACGAGTACTCGATACCCAGAAGCAGACTAGCTATGAGATAGCTCAGAAACTGGCTGAAGAGAAGATTGTCGAGTCTGCCAAAGTGAACTTGATTCAGCTGCACAGCGGTTTCACTGCTATCCCTAATGATACCTTTTTCACCAATCAGTGGAACCTTCGTAACACAGGGCAGGCCATGTCGGATGGAAATGTTGGTACGGCAGGATGTGACATCAACGTGGAACCTGCTTGGGATATATCTAAGGGGAGCCCACTTGTAGTAATCGCCATACTTGACAGCGGTTGTGACCTTGGCCACCAAGACCTAATGCCGAATTATGTACAGCGAGACCGAATGTACGACGCCTTGACAGGCGGTAATAATGCGGATGATTATTATCGTCATGGGACTTGTGTTGCTGGTATTGCTTCATCGCGAACCAATTCATTGACAGCTCAAGGCGTAGCCGGGGTTGGTTGGCATTGCCGCATCATGCCAGTAGCAATACAGTTCAGTGAAGCCGAAATTGAGGCTTCTCTAAGATGGGCATTAAACAACCATGCAAACATCATCAGTATGAGTTGGTACTGGGACGGGGCACATGCAGATATCGACACTTGTCTTCAAGATTGCTTTGATGCAGGGATAGTATTGGTCGCTGCCTCAGGTAACAATGCAACAGGGGAACCGGATTTCATCTATTACCCGGCAAGCAACGCCAATGTTATTGCGGTCGGCGCCACAAATGAGAACGACGGTAGGTGTACCAGCACGGATTGGGGGTTTGGCGGTAGTAACTACGGGCCAGAGCTCAGTGTAGTAGCCCCCGGCGTGCATACCTGGTCAACCGACATGAGAGGCCTGGGCGTTGGAAATGGGTACAACGATTCTTTTGGAGGTGGCGACGCTGCAGGTGACTACTATGAGGATTTCGGTGGCACGTCCGGTGCGACACCTCATGTAGCCGGGATAGCAGGGCTTATGTTGGCCTACAACCCCACGCTAACGCCCGCCCAGATTCGTACCATTATCGAGGATACTGCGGACGACTTGGTGGGAGACCCGGCAGAGGATACGGCGGGATGGGACAAATACATGGGGCATGGCCGCATTAACGCGCATGCCGCGTTGGTGGAAGTGCAGACCAATCATCCGTTTAGCCCCGCAGACGTCTATATACGTGATTCGCTCTCTGACACTGGCACAGAGCCTTACATTGGCTCACCCTTGTGTTACAGCCCAGACATAATCATCCGTAAGAACGCAGTGGCTAATCCTCAAGCAGCCTTCGCGGATATGACGGTCGATCCAGGCAGTGATAACGTTGAGATCGGCAACGATAATTACATTTACGTCCGCGTGCACAACAAGGGGGCGGCAAATTCGGACATCCATGCACGGGTGCATTTTGCACCTCTAACCACAACCTGCGCGCCAGACTTGTGGGAATATATTGGTCAGGTCGATTTCCAGGATGTCCCGGCAGGCGGAAGTGCAGTTTCTGATGCAGTAGTGTGGGAGAATGTACCCGATCCCGGTTTAGTGGGTCACTTCTGCTTAATTGCAACAATCGAGGGTTTTCGTGATCCTCAACCGGATCCGGTGGGCATCAGCAACGCTACACAGTACATGCAGTTTATCCGTGATCACAATAATATCTGCTATCGCAATGTGGTGTTTGAAGATGTGTTGCCCGATACCATCTTGTCGTTAAATTTTTTACTGCCTGGTTTTGCCGGGGAGCTCAACAGATTCGATCTGAGGATTGAAAAAAAGGCTTTAGCCCTCCGCGCAAAAGTCGATGTCAGACTCCACCACGGCATGTTCAAGGATACGAGGGTTCACTTGGATCATGTGATCGAACGTATGGAAAGACCAGTAAAGGGATTCCGTGTTTTTGAACTTAAGGCAGAAAAGCGGCCCGCGATAAAGGGGCTAGTTGCCGCTCCACTTAGCCGAAACCTGGCGCAGTTGGACTTCAGGATTCCCGAAGATGCAAAACCAGGCGAGGTATACCGACTGGCAGTACAACAGGTCTTCAAGGAAGAAGTGATTGGCGATTTTCAGGTTATGGGTAAAGTCGTCGATCCAAAGAAGGTGAAGTTCATTGCAGTTCGGGGAGACTATCTGGTGCATAAGGCAAACTGTAAATATCTGGAGAAGACCGCCAGGCAGTTATGGGCGCCCTTCGAATCTTTGGAAGCAGCCAAGGCAGTAGGTTATGATATGGCTCCCGATTGCCTTAACCAGCCTTTTACAGCAAAGGATATTTCGTATCGGCTTGCCCGCAGAATGCTTCATTACCTAAACCAAGTCGAACTAGCTGATGACTTGGACCAATTTATAAAAGGGACCTTAGATAAGAAGTATTTTGAAATGCGTTATGGCAAAGAAAGGACGAAAAAAAGAGGTCCCGACTTGGGAATTGATATATACAGAAATATCTTGGATGCGCGTGACGAGTTGGGAAGATTCACTAAACTGGAGGAAATTGAGGAAGTGAAAGGTGTTGGCCCTGACGAGTTCATTGACCTGATCAATTCGTTCAAGTAGGCAGAGCGCTGTATGCAGTAATTGGCCCTGATGTCTGCGGCCTGCACCGCTTGGGCGGAACCAAGGTCTACCCGACTGATTGGGATCCTGTGTTCTGGCCTGAATAGTTTGTACAGTGATTATTTCGCAAGCAAAGCGAGCGCTTGGGGTTCACGTGCGATGGATATTCGTATCACTTTTCTGATGTGGAAAGTGACGCGGCTGCTGTGGGTCCATAAGGAAAATGGAGATTTATTTCATCCCTATGATGAACCTGTCACGACGTAGTTGTGCCCTAAAAACAAACAAATGGAGGAAGCTATGATTGAATCGATTAATAAATATGAAGTGATGTTATCTTCCCATCCTCAATTTAATGAATGGATAGCAAATATTCTATTGCGGAAGGACAACCGCATAATTGTGGACGTCCGATTTGTAGATAATCCGGACCTACTAGCTCAGTACGGAAGCATCAATGAAGGTGCTATTTCACTCGTCTATGTTGGCATGAAGCGCTTCTCTAATTTCCTCAATATACTCCAAAATGAGAAACCGCTATTCGTTCAGTTGGTGCATGCTTCCTCAAGCAACCCTGCCAGAATCCTACTCCGAACAGGGGCGGAACCCGTCGGCGAGCAGGAGCCGCGGAACCTATTTAGGATCACATAGCCGTAAGACCTCGCTGCCATGGTACCGGGATAGCAGGAAATAAATAGGACAGGTTGTCGTCAAACAGTACACTGGTAAATGAAAAAAAACGTTAAACAATCAATCACAACGGATGTCGGCGACAATTCATTCGTTGTTGTCGCCTACACCGTTTACTTCCCATAAATTCAATCAGTTAAGGAGGAAATTATGTCTAAACATCTAATCTGCAGGCTGGTAAGCATGTCTTGCGTTGTTGCTTTGGTGCTCTTGACTGGCTGTGAACCAAAGATAGAGGGCAAGCCGGTGAATCTTGAACCGAATGACCCCAGGCCGATCCTCAGTGTCCAAGTCGCGGATGCTGACGAAACGACGCTGCTCGTTCAGAAACTTGGTCTCGAGGTCGTTCGGATGGAAGGGCTTACCGTCTTCTTCTTCGAAGATGCCAACCAGCTACCCCACTTGGTTGATCTGGGTTATGACCTCAAAAGGCAGAATGCGTACGATGTATTCCGGCGTGTCGTCCGCATTGATCGCTCAGTTCCGGAAGCTGAATTGGTTGCCAATGGTGTGCGGATCATAAACCGTGAAAAACAATATCTAATTGTAGATGCCACAATAGGGCAGCTCAGAGCACTCGTACGCAGTGGCTCCCAAATCGTAGCGATTTCGGGGCATGAGCCACGTCCACGTCAGGTTCGAATCGCTGTGGAGAGCATGGAAGACGTGGCAAAAATCGGCGCTATGGAGGTCGACATCTATAGCGCCAAACCAGAACGTAAGGAATCGATCGACTCTCATCAGACCGTCCGCAAGGTCAAAATTGTGATCTATGGGGGAGCCTTTGATTACCAGATCGATCAGCTCAAGGACGTGGGTTATAACGTCGAGATATTACCGGAGCCTGCGCCTATAAAAAGAGGGGGACAATCATGAAAAAGTGGATTAAAAGTACGTTGTGGGCTTTCAGCCTCACATTTGCGTTGTCCGGGTTATCGCATGCTGATATCGACTTCAGTAACTTTCACAGTCCGAGTCAGGTCGATACAATTTTAAATGAGCTAGTTGCGGCCTATCCGGGGCTAGCCCAACTGTCAACCATTGGTACAAGCCATGGTGGGATGCCCATCAAAGCACTTAAAATCTCCGATAACGTGGCGACGGATGAATCTGACGAAGGCGATGTACTTTTCGTTGCCATGCATCATGCGCGTGAATGGATCAGTGTCGAAATGGCTTTGTATCTCGCGGAACAAATTCTATCCCAATATTCTACCAACCCCCAGCTACAAGCAGACGTCAACAACCTCGAGATCTGGATTGTTCCGGTCGTCAACCCCGATGGATTTGCCTACACTTGGTCCCCGTCGGGCTATCGTTTCTGGCGTAAGAACCGACGAAACAACGGAGATGGGACTTTTGGTGTTGATCTGAACCGGAACTGGGGCTACGAGTGGGGCCTTTCGAGTGGTTCCTCGGGAAGCACAAGTAGTGACACGTATCGTGGGCCCGCAGCATTCAGCGAGCCTGAAATCTCGGCGTTAAGAACATTCGTCAATGGCCTCGATAACCTGAAGACCATGTTGACCTACCACAGCTTCAGCGAGCTTTTTCTGCGTCCGTGGGGTTACACCACAATGGACGCCTCTGGGGAAAAAACGCTCCGGCAGCTTGCGTTGCGGAGTATCAATGTAATACAGGCAGTGCATGGACACACATATTCAGAGACGATCGGATACACTGCTTCGGGAGAGACCACGGACTGGTTTTGGGGAGAACATCGTGTTTCCGCATTCACGCCCGAGTTGAGGCCTGCCTCTGGAGGCTTGGGTGGGTTCGACCCTCCACCTGCGGAGATTGTACCGAGCAATCAAGAGAACCTGCCAGCGGCTCTGGCGTTGATACATGATGCAGGCGCGAGAGAATTGTGGATGAAAGACTATGCGGCAGACACTGGGGTGGAACCTTCGGCCGTGTGGACGGGTACAAATTGGAGCCATGCATTCTGGGTAAGTCCGGATATCTGGACTGTTCCGGCTACCCTTGATCAGGGCGCCACTGTCGATTTGAACATCCGCATTCGAAACAATACAGGGACTACCCAAACCAACGTGCGGTTGGACATTTACTACACTGACCCGCGGATCTCACTTGAGTTTCCGAACCCGGATGCTACACTCATTGCCAGCCAAACGTCGTTGACCGTTCCAGCTGGGGGTATGACGGTGACGGTACCCTGGACTGTACCAGTTGGTACAAATAGTTGGGGCGAACGGCATTGGTGTGTTGGTGCCATAGTCATGCATGATAGCGACCTTCCGCTCACGACAGAGGCGCGGCGGAGCAGTAATGTTGCCATTCGAAACTTAAACACAACGGAGACTGTTGTTGGAACGAACTTACTAGTTGCGGCAACAAATTATCTTGATGTTGATGCGGAACTCATGGTTTCTGTTGATGATCTTCCACCTGGCTGGCAGGTCGTGTTGCCTCAACGCCCCAAGCCAGTCGAAAGAAAAAAGCTTACTTCTATTGAGCGCAAGGGATTACTTGTGGGAGCAAAGGGTCGTTTGCTTCGACCTGGGGATACTATCTATTTACCTGTTCGCGTCATTCCGCCGAGTACAGCACGCACTGGTGATAAGGTTGACATAAACGTTCACGGCGGCCTTCTGCCATTGGTGGCAGGCAAACGTACGGCCGTAGGTAACGGGTTTACCTATCAAGTTGTAGTTCCATAAAGTCTATACACCTCCAAAGGAAGATAATTGCCTATAGGGATAGGGACACCCATCGCTGAGCGCCCCTCCCACACCACCGGACTTACGGATCACGTATCCGTTAGACTTGCGGGACGTACATAAGTTGAGGTGAGTAGACTTGCGGGACGTACATTAGTTTATAAGTTGACGTGGTAATTGAACTAAAAAAGGTAGTTGACTATGTTGAATAATTGTAAGGATAAAGCCAAGTAGGTTGGTTGAGGAACGAAACCCAACATCAACAATTGCACGAAATTGCAAAATGATCGAGAGAACAATATCGGTGCAACAACCATATTTTGTTGGGTTTCGCAAGCTCAACCCAACCTACAAGCTTAATCATAAATTTTGGCGGGAATCAATTAGATGGGATTGTGGAAGGATTCGGTACCAGTTATTTAGGGACTTATCACCCGGATGTCCGTTTCCGAGCCCAATTTATCGCAAGGAGGGCCAAGGTAGAAAATAGTACGGCTGAGGGAAAAGTCTTTCCAAATTTTGCCAAATAATCAGATTTAAAATCTGAGCTATCGGCTTTGCGCCTTGGTTAAAGTTAGACATTACACGGGGTATTTTATCGTCGAATAATCTCAAATAAGACACTTTTCTACAGAAACCAACTGAAAAAGGAGGTGCCATCATGTCAAAATATGTTGGTCAAATCTTAGGTCGGAATCTTAGCCTGAAAGTTCTTTCGTTTATCCTGACGACACTGTTTTTGGGGAACACGGCTATAGCGGCTGTCATCAAGGTGCCAAATGATCATCCTTCAATACAGTCGGCTATCAATGCGGCGAAATCAGGAGACGTCATTTGGGTGAAGGA
>JAFCZU010000587.1 GCA_019314185.1 Deltaproteobacteria bacterium
TCCTATCAGCTCTATTTCCAATTCGTCTATCTCTATCTGCACAGTATCAATATCAATCTCCGCTTCCTCTTCAAAGGTATCCACGTACCGGGGGATATTGAGATTGAAGTCATTTCCCTTAATCTCTTCGAACCAGGCTACATGGGCATACTTTTCCACTTCTTCACGTGACTTGCAGGTTGCCATGATTTTAGTTAGATGTTCTTCCGAGAGAGTATTATGGTTTTTGCTGGACACATATTCCCTGCCGGCATCTACAAACAGGACATCCTTGCAGCCTTCATTCGATCCGCCTTTCTCACGGCTCCGGTCAAAGACCAGAATGGCAACCGGTATATTGGTAGTCGGGAACAGATTCCCCGGAAGTCCGATGACTGCATCGAGAAGATTTTCCTCAATCATTTTTTGACGAATCCGTCCTTCAGCAGCTCCTCTGAAAAGAACCCCATGAGGAACGACAACGGCAACACGCCCTTCTTTTTCCAGTGCAATTTCCACCATGTGGCTGATAAATGCCCAGTCGCCTTTACTTTTTGGAGGAACCCCGCGCCAGAATCGATTGTACTGATCGCTTTCCGCATTTTCCGCTCCCCATTTATCAAGTGAGAATGGTGGATTGGCAACTATGCAGTTAAATTTCATCAAACGGTCATTTTCAATCAGGAGAGGACTGTTGAGAGTGTCGCACCATTCGACACGGGCGCTGTCAAATCTGTGCAAAAACATGTTCATGCGGCATAATGCCCATGTGCTGCCGTTTGATTCCTGTCCGAAAAGGGCAAAATTCCGGTCGCCAACCTCTCTGGCAGCCTGAATCAAAAGACCTCCTGATCCGCAGGCAGGATCACAGATGCGATCACCCGGTTTTGGTCCGGCAAGCCTGGCAACAAGTTCAGTTACTTTCAGCGGGGTAAAGAACTCTCCGGCCTTTTTTCCGGAGTCGGAAGCAAAGCGTTCAATCAGATAGATATAGGTATTACCAATAACATCCTCTGAAACCCGGCTTGGTCTCATGTCTAACTGCGGCTTGTGAAAATCTTCAAGAAGTTGCTTCAGCCGTCTGTTTCTGTCTTTGGTTTTTCCAAGACTCGCTTCGCTGTTGAAATCAATATTACGGAAAACACCTTCGAGCTTGGTTTTGTTAGCTTCTTCAATGTGGTCGAGAACAATATTGATAAGTTCCCCGATATTGGCTGCGGCTCTGCGTTCGTAAAGGCTGTAATAGGTGGCGGAGAACTCGTCCAATACAGTTTCCTGTCCTGTCTTTTCATCTTTTTCAATTAATTTGATTGCAGGAAGAACAAAACGTTCACGTTCCAGTTTTCGACGAATTCTGGCATCATCACCATACTGTTTCTGATAGGCTTCATAGTGATCCTGCCATACATCCGAAATATATTTTAAGAACAACATTATAAGAATATAATCCTTGTATTGAGCAGGATTAACGACTCCTCGGAAGGTATCGCATGCAGCCCATGCTGCGTTGTTGATATCTTTTTGATCAATTTGACCGCTCATGTTTTATTCCCCTTTTGCAAATTGCATTAGTACTGTTGAAATGTATTGATCCCGCTTTTCTGACAGCGTATTGAGAATCGTCCGTTCTTGTGCAGATAACTTTGCCAGATCCACGATATGTTGTTGTTTTTCCAAGGTTGGCAAGTAAACCTCCATATCCTCGACAGTCTGCTTGCTGATCATTTTCTGCACCGTTCCCTTGGCTCTGCTTGTTAGAAATATTTGGGCATCTTTTTGGCCGATATACCAGTTCAGGTATTCCGGAAGGATTTTATCAGACTTTGCAATTCTGATCCTGAGCAGAGGTGCTGCAACAACAGCCTTGCCCGGATATTCAAGAAGAATGGCAGCGGTTGTGATCTGACCTCTCGACCTGAACACCAGATCACCTTTTTGAGCCAGATGATGTTTTTTAACTGTCTCCATCTCAATCTTGACCAGCTTCTTGCAACCGACAGTATTATCCTGAAGTAAATCCTTCATTTGAATAACAGCGATCTCTCCAGCGCTTGAGGCTTCGAGGCGAGACCGAAATGAATATCCCATCTGTACTGTCGCCAATTGCTTTATTTTTAATTTCACAAACACACCTTATATTATGCTGTAATGTTATTACTGTGTAATATACGAATTGCAGAACTGTTTGTCAAGGGTTAAAATGCAAAAATGTTATTTCTGCAAAACATATCCTTCCCAAAACCTGAGGCGCATGATTTTATGCGTTTCTCATTTTATGAAAAATCATAACCTGAACATCCCTGCCCACATGGCGGGGATGTTCAGGTTTGGTCTTTTGCGGCGATCGTGAAATGTTGACATTTGTTGGCCACAAAAAAAGAGAAGAGGTCAGACAGATATTGTCGCCGAATATACAATTGAAATATTTCAATGGAAGAAA
>JAFCZU010000588.1 GCA_019314185.1 Deltaproteobacteria bacterium
AAAGGGTTATGGAAAGTTAGGGATAATGTGAAGTCGGTGTCTTCATAAACAGAGGTTGCACCGGCATGTTTGCATTATCCCTATTGATTCCCCAGGTTTAACTTTCCATTATATTTTCTATTATTTACCTATATTCTTCAGCCAGTTCATCAGTGCTGCATCACTTTGCCATTCAGGCATTTTATCTGCCACTATATTGTTACTATTTTTTTCCAGGGCTTTTCTTTTCATTTCTCCATCAATTCTGGCGTAAATTTCAGTTGTCTGAACATCTACATGGCCAAGGAAGTCCCGTATATAAATAAGATTTACACCGGACTGTAGAAGATGAATGGCTTTGGAGTGGCGAAAACAATGCGGTGACAGTTTGTCTGGAAACAATTCAGGGGCTTTTTTAATCGCTTCTCCAGCATATTTTTTAACAATGTATGCAATTCCTGCCCGGGTCAGCTTATTTTTAGAACGGTTGCAAAACAAAGGATAATCAAAAGTATATGGTTCCGTTAAATTATTCTCTTTCAAATATTGCCTTAAAAGCTCCGACATAGGTTTCATTAATGGAACAATCCTTTTTTTATTGCCTTTTCCTGTTAGTTTTACTGTTGAGGGAGAAGCCGTTCTTATATTACCAACTTTTAAATCTGCCAGTTCTTGCACTCTGGCGCCAGAATCATAGAGCAGGCTTAGAAGAACCATGTTCCTGCGCCCTCCTTTTGTCATTTTATCCGGTTTTTTCAGCAGGAACTTCATTGCTTCAAGACTTATGTATTCAACAGATATCTTCTTTGTCCTCTTCATGGGGATCGAAAGTATTTGCTGCGCCGAGTGGATATAATCCGGAAACTCCATCTGCAGGTATCTGCAAAAAGAATGAAACGCAGCCAGGCGCACGTTTCTTGTGGATGCAATACAATTCCGGGTTTTCTCAAGCCACTCTAAATATTCTTCAATCACTTTCCTGTTCAGGTTGTTCAGAGAAAACTTTTCTGATTTTATCTTTTTTTGTTCGGAACAAAAAGCAAGGAATAGGCTAAAAGTGTCCCTGTAAGACATTATGGTATTGGGACTAAGCCCTGCGATCCCCGGAAGGTACTTGGAAAGAAAATTAGTCAAATAATATGCGAAATCAGTTGGTTTCATTTTCCACCACCTCCGGGATCACATATGCACATGTCCGAGAAACTTTCTCAATCAGTTCAGGATATGCTTCTGCAGTTAATCTGAGATAACGTTGCGTGGCTCCCACCGAATTGTGCCCTACATAGACTGACAGAATGGGCAGCGTGATATACAGGTCAACACCGTCTTTGACCTGCTTTGCCAATGTATGCACACAAAAGGAATGCCGAAGATCATGGAGTCTTGGCCCTTTACCCTTGCCGCCATGGGAAATTCCTGCTTTCCACAGCAATTTACGGTACACCTTGTAAACCCAATCGCGTGTCAGAGGAGTTCCATTTTTGTTCCTGAAATAATAATCTTCTGGTGGATTGTTTTTGTTGAATAAAGCATGATACTGGGTAAACATATCTGCAAGAGGAACAGACATAGGTACAAGTCTGTCTTTGCTAAATTTTGATTCTCTTATGAACAGCACCCCATTATCAAAATCAACATCTGAGATTTTCAGATGAAGAGCTTCTGAAATCCTAAGGCCACAGCAATAAAGCAAACGGAATAGTAACGGATGGCTTTCGTGTTTATTGGATCCGGAGGTCGGCGAGATAGTATCGACGGCTTGAAAGAAACGATCAATTTCCTCATGGGTAAATATATACGGAATGTACTCACCCCGTCTGATCTTATGGTTTTTCGGGGGTATAAATACTTCGTATCCCTGGTTCTGCAAATATAACGCAAATTGCCGTAAATCACTGGAACGGTGCTCCCATGTCTTTACTGATTCGTTTTTTCTTCTTGCAGTCCACCCCAATACCAGTTCTTTGCTCAAAGACTTGTTCTCAATTTTATAATTTAGAGTGTATTCAGAAAATCTGCGAAGCCTATCCTGTTCAACGATATATTTATATCCAAGGCTTCTTTTATGTTTTATAAAGCCCTCCAGCATTTCTTTAAATTCACCAACAAACGCTTTTTCTTTTTTTGCCATCAGAACACCTCCTCGCCTCTGTTCCAGTCAAATGCCAGAGGCTTTAGTGAGCATGTTCTTAGCTGTTTTATGTCAATCTTTAAATAAACTGATGTGGATTCTGTATTTGTATG
>JAFCZU010000589.1 GCA_019314185.1 Deltaproteobacteria bacterium
TGGCATGCTATTCCAGGTTCGCCCGAGCAGTAGTCTTCCGTTTGCTTTTTTTGAGCGTTTTATTCCGTCAACGCCCCAGCCACCCCACTGTTTGAAAAAAAAGGATATGTCATAATTGTCACATTGCTGCTTGATAAGCTGAACCCATTCTGGCTTCATTGGGCGAGCCTTTGGGCCTGATTCTCCGCCGACAATTACCCACTGTATATTCGTCAAATCAAGATTGCCTATATCTTCGAGCAAAGGTTCTATAGATAAAAAACGTATATCTGCCTTTACTTGGCGAAGTTGATCGATCCTGGGCACACCGTGCTTTTTATTTTCAACAGTAACGCCAAGCCATGCATTTTCCGGCACATCATATGATTTAAAGAATTGCTTCATCCTTTCCGCCCGTTTTGTAAGCACCTGAAAGGTATGTTGAGGAGCGCTTTTTATTACATCAAATACCTGCCGGATATAGTCATCCGGTATCTCTTCATGAAACATATCACTCATGGAATTGACAAAATAAATGGTAGGTTTTTTGCGTAGCAATGGCTCCCGCAAGCGATCAGGTTGTAATGTAAGCGTAAATCCGTTCTCATAACCTTTAGCGCTTATTCCCTTTAAACGGCGCGCCATGGCCTCTGCATAGCAGTTCTGGCATCCGGGTGAAACCTTTGTGCAACCTGTTGAAGGGTTCCACGTTTGCTCTGTCCATTCTATCCTTGATTTTGTACTCATGAGTTTAACCTCTTTAAAAGTTCTCCTTTGTCAAAATGTACCGCATGCACCGGCCGTTTTCTCGATGCATCAAGATTCTTTACTTGTCCTTCACTTATAAGCTCATTAAAGGCTTTTTGAAAATCGCTGATAAACCAGTCAGTTTCTTCTAACATATCAGCAAGCTCTTCAATTCCAAATCTTTTGGGTTTAAAAGATAATTTGCTCAACCAGTAATCCTTAACGTCAGACAAATCCACCTTATCTTCATTGGCAATATTGATTTCTGCGGAAAACAACTCCTTCTGTCCGCTTTTGTCAATACGCCGTTCCTGTTTCACTTTGGCCCTGACAAATTTTTGAACCAGATCCAGTTTTTCAGATGCTTCCATGAAAACTTTTATGCCAAGCGGATGCCGTGTAAGATAGACAAGATTATATTTTGTCCGATCTTTATATGGATCAAGTATTTTCACGTAAGCCGAGCGAGACTTTTTGTTTTCTATATCTGGTTGGGCTTTTTTTAAATGAGCACGGTAGAGATAAAGTAAATATTCTTCCCTTTCTAATGGTGTCATACCATTGGTATCTGGGATTTCATCAAATATTCGTATTATATGCTCTTCAAAAATTGTCTGATTATGTACGCGTAAAATAGAATAAAACATAAAATTGATAAGATATTCAGAACGCCTTCGCTGTAATAATGGGCGCAATGTATCTATTTCCACAACATCTTTCCATCCAGTAGGATCAATAAAGAAAAAGGTGAAATCATCATTGCCACACCATCTAAGAATATCGGACCGAAGTGAATAAAAATCCCCATGTAAAGATTCGGCACTCACTTCTTCTGTCGATTCCTTCTTAAGGAATGAATCGAGCCTTTTGTATGACTCTATATTTTTTTCAATGAACAAGGCTTTGAATCTGATATTTTTGCCTTGCTTCCTTAAACTTTCATGACAACTCTTCATGATGCTTAATGAAATGGCTATGGAAGTATCCTTGAGATCATCAGTTTCTGCCTTCCATGGACCGGCAAAGCAGTCAACATAACGTATCCGGTTTTCATGCTGGCCGATAATCATAAAAAGACGTTCAAGATAAGTTTCAAGCAGTCTGTGTTTTATAAAGGATTGTTCTTTCCCTTTGTAATGACTTGAAATTTTCATTTTCTTAATTTGGATTTTTTATTTTACTTTAACTATACAAGAAATACGGGTTAGAGTAGTTTCGAGTCACTCATGCTTCATAAAAAAATAACCCGGGAATAACCGGGTTATAAAGAATCAGAAGATCTAAATAAATTTCTATAATAGACCCGGCCTTAATCTATTAAACATTTTTATAACGCTTTTTTCACTATACCTGTTTCCTTTCCATGTTTTAAATTCATTCAAAACCTTTTCCTCGTTTGGCTCTATTCCCATTTCTTCTAAAGATCTTATGCAATATAGTGTTGTCCCGAACAATTCCATGGAACTAAAGCTAAAACCATCAACGTGAGAAA
>JAFCZU010000590.1 GCA_019314185.1 Deltaproteobacteria bacterium
CGATCCGACGGTCCTCTCTTCGGTAAAAGATGGTGTCAGCTGGACTGAAGTTACTAATAAGCCCTCTGGTTTTGCTGATGGTGTGGATAATGAAGGAGTCACAACTTCAAGTGATTACGGTCGCTCCTGGGTGGCTGCAGATCCTTATGAAGGCACAAGCACTCTGACCAGCAAGTACGTCAATGCAACCGGCGACACCATGAGCGGGTCAACCTCTTCTTCGATGTTGAGCGTCACGAATAACGGTACGGGCACTGGCGTCTACGGCTCTGATAGCAATACTGGTGATGGAACCAAGCGGTCATTGCGAGGAGTGAGGAACGAACGACGAAGTAATCCCCTTGTTTCCAAGAGATTGCTTCGGTCATGCTTCCCTCGCAATGACATGAAAAGTGTAATTTGGAGGGTTTTCGTTCAGACACTAGTTAGCAGGAAATAAAGAGACACACAACGCAAGATTTGAGTATATCTGCTGAAAATTATGGAAAATTAATGGAATAGAATCCGCAAAAATTGTGAGGTAACAAATGAAAGATAAGATAAGTATTTCTGTTTTTCTTGTTGTTTTTTTAGTTTTTGGTTTTGGTTGGGCAAAGGAGTCTCATGCAGGAACAGATGGAGAAGCTTCTTTGGTAAAGCTCTGGGAGCGGTCTTATTCGCCTTCTGATCTTAATTTTTTGTTGGATATTGCAATAGACGGCAATGATAACATTATCGTAACCGGTTTCACAGGTTCTTTCGAAGCTGTAGAGACCATAAAATATGATGGCAATGGTGAGGTTCTCTGGACAAACAGAGATTCTTCCGTTCAGATTGCTTATGCAATAGCAGTCGACTCTCTTAATAAGATAATAGTGGGAGCCACCCACCCATTAACAGGTTACAATATTATCAAATATCTACCTGATGGCACAACTGATTGGACAAAGACGTACGACGAGGGAGGAGCTGATCTAGTCTGCTCTGTGGCTTGTGATGGGGATGATAACATAATAGTCCTTGGCGATACCCAGCCGGATCAAGGGTGGATGACCCTCAAATATGATAACGAAGGGAACCTGTTATGGAATAAGCCATTTGGTTGTCCCGAGGGCAGATTGGGTTATCCCCAAAGCGTGGCGATCGATTCTTACAACAACATCATATTGGCAGGTTATGGCTATTATAACTCATATTCTAGCACAGACATGGTCATCATAAAATATGATCCTGAAGGGAATATGCTCTGGAGTGAACCTGTGGTTTATGATTCCGGCAATTATGATTATGCTCAAGCTGTTTGTGTAGACAAAGACGACAATATAGTTATTGCCGGCTCAAGAAGAGATGGTGAAGGGAATGACCATCTTTATGTGCGCAAGTATGGCTCTGACGGCAGTTTCATTTGGGACGTAGTGGAAGATAGCGGAATATCAATAGCCCATGCAGTAGCAATCGACAAAAACGACAGGATATTGGTAGGGGGAACGAAAGGGGAGTATAGAGACAGCAATTACATCGTATGCTACGACACATCCGGCAACAGACTCTGGGATTTGGCCTATAACCCAACCCCTGGAAATGATGAGATATATGGCTTAGCAATCGATTCCAACAACGATATTGGTGTGGGCAGTACTGCTACAGGTGCTACAGGAACGTACTTAACTACAAAATATGCATATGCATGTGAAGGAGACTTTAACCATGACGGCGACGTGGATGGGTCAGACCTTGCCGTGTTTGCGGCGGACTTTGGAAGAACCGACTGCGTGAACGAACCGCCCTGCGAAGGGGATTTTGATAAAGACGGAAATGTGGATGGCTCGGATCTGGCCGTGTTTGCCGCTGACTTCGGCAGCCCGGATTAGCCCATCAGATCATAGCTAATTCTTAGAGCCTGTTCTATTAATTCACCAAGGCGCTCAGTCATATATATTGGTATTGAAAGAAGCCGGTATGCTACCGGTTGACCCAATGTGGTTTTTACTTTGAGGTTTTCAACTGATGGCAGGTTAGTATTGCAGCGTACAGCAAAATCGAGGTGCTTTTCAGCCATGAACTGATGCAGCGATTTCATGCTGGCTGACTTTGGTCGGACTGATTGCCCAGATTAGCTGATGGCTGACAGCTCATGACGGTAAATCCTAACCGCACAGGTCGAAAAAACGCAGAACATAAAAACAAAAAGCCGCTCAGGGATGAATCCTGGGCGGCTTTTTTGATCGGAAGTCA
>JAFCZU010000591.1 GCA_019314185.1 Deltaproteobacteria bacterium
CAGCCTATACTATAAAACGTCATTGGGACGGTGTTCTTCAATAGTTCAAATCTCAAATCAACAATGGCATTCTCGAGGGCATTAACAGTTTAATTCAAACTGCTAAAGCCAGAGCTCGTGGATATCGAACTAACAAAAATCTTATCGCAATGATTTACCTCATTGGTGGAAAACTTAATTTCGGGTTACCCATTTGAAACAGCGAGGAGCCTTTTAACCTTTGCCAATCTGCTCAAAAAAGATGGCAACGCCTCCATCATTCAGAAAGGTTGGCAAGGGTAATCGAAGGAATTAAATTTATCAATGGAATAGAAGAAAATCGGAACGCCGCCTAATGCCATACACAACATTTGACAATAACTCATTATTTTAATAGCGGTGACACTTCAGGCGGACTGGTAAAGGTCGTCGGTTATGCTGCCATTGCATTTTTATGGAGATTCGTATATGCAAAAAAACAATAACTCAAGTAAGCAAATCAGCGATCAACACGGTCAGGCGCTGGTTAAGCTGGCAAGGCAGGCAATTCTAAAAAGACTTGGCCGGAAAATTAATATGTTCGATTCTGATTCCCTGTCGGAGATACTGTCGGATGACGATCTTCAGGCGAAGCGCGGAACATTTGTTACTTTAAAGATTAATAGCCGACTGCGCGGCTGTATAGGCAGTTTATCCGCTGATGAATCTATTGTAGAGGGAGTCAGGCGCAATGCGATAAACGCCGCATTCCATGACCCCCGTTTTTCTCCGTTGAGTGTTGAAGAAAGTGACAATATTGACATAGAGATCAGCATTCTTACTGAGTCGCGGCTTCTTGAATATATTGATGGCGTTGATTTGATTTCAAAGTTAAGGGTCGATGTTGATGGTGTTATTCTCAGAAAAGGAGCAGCTTGTGCCACTTTTTTACCCCAAGTCTGGAAACAGCTTTCACGGCCGGAGATGTTTCTGTCCCAATTATGCCTGAAAGCAGGCTTGTCAGCCGATACATGGCAAAAAGCCGGGCTGGAAGTCAAGACCTACCAAGTACAGTATTTTGAAGAAAACAAGTGAAAAAGCCATAATTTAATCAAAGGTAAACCATCGGCTATGCCGGTGGACTATCAATGTTTGACTCATTATTCGATGTTCATTTTTTTTCTCCGTTGGACGTTTGCTTTTTTCAGTTGTAGGTTGGGTTGAGCAAAGCGAAACCCAACGTTTTGAAATCATTTTATAATATCGCTCAACCTGTTTTTGTCATGGTCATAGATGGAGTTTGCGAGAGAGGTAAGTTGATCATGAACAGCTTCGGGTTTGGGTAGGTTCGGCGGAGGGATAAGCTTGAACTTTTCCAAACAGACAGATGAGAAGTGAAGACTTTTTTCTACAGCTCCTATTTCTTCAGAAGTAAAATTTTCGCCCATAAAATGTTTTTTTTCAATTCCAACAACATCCATTCCTTTCAAAAAGTTCAGAATGGTAAGCAGATCATGGTTTGCTTTAAATTTTTTTATGTTATGATTTACAGCATTGCATTCATCTTCCAGGTTTTTATAATCTTCTCTGTATTTGTCGTTCCATGTGCAAAGCCTTCGATATGACTCCATAAGAAGCTTCTTGAATCTTGATCGGTCGGTAAGGCCATGTACCTTTATGAATCGCAGCTCTTTTTTATATTTTGATTCTGTTCTCATCCGGTTTTTGAAAGGGGCTTCTTTTAACCCTGTTGAATCGATAAATTTATTTATAAACTCAGTTTCACAAAGCAGGTCGTATGTGCGGGCAAAGCGTTCGTAGAGTCTTTCCTGGAGCTGGATCGTATGATCTGCCAGTTCATTTAAATAGTTGATTTGTTCTTCAATCAACCGTCGTTCGTAAAGATAATTTTGTATAACCTCCTCTTTAACCTCATGGGCTAGAGCGGTGATAAAGTCATCTCTCATGGGTTTCCTTATCTTTTTTACTCAAGTTTCGCACCCTTTAATTTAGCCGAAGCGTTAGACGGCAAGGGTTAAAAATAAATTTTAAACCGAAATATACTGCCTGTGGTTTTTACAACGACGCCAATCAATTAATATAAGATTGATGCTTAATACCTTATTAAATTAAATTAAATATGTTATATCTCCTTTGCGCCTGATTATAATGTATGTTGCACAGGTTGCTGTTTACAAAATATAAGCAAATGATTTCGCTGTAAAAATGTTATTTTCAACCC
>JAFCZU010000142.1 GCA_019314185.1 Deltaproteobacteria bacterium
AACTTTATAGTTTTGTCGTAATGATAAATACACCCGGCAAAACAACAGAAGTAATAATGGATATGTTGCTGAAGATTTTATGACCCAACAAGAACATATGTCCGATTATCAAATCTGAACCGTTTCATGACACCCAAAGTGTCAGAACCATGAAGCCAGCCAATGGATTGACCGGCAACAGGCCAAGTTGCTCCCTCTCCTTTATTTTATGGTTACTTTTACATTGCCATATGAACTAAGGTCATTGACCTGGTACCATCAAGAAACGGTGTATTCTATTTTTTTCACTTGTGTTGCCGGCACACTTAAGGAATTGGTATGACATTTACCGTGACCATGGCATTGCATACGAATAACAGAAAACTGGACTTTCATCCTCATATTCATGTCGTAGTGCCAGGCGGTGGTGTGAATAAACGCAGGCGCCAATGGAAAAAGTATGGTGCCACAGTACTCGAAGCACCTATCTCAACAGAACTATTTGGAGACTCATAAGGATTAGTGTCTTCTTTTTCATTCATTTTGGTTCTCCTTGATTAATATAATGCGGATCAGGAGCAAGACCGGAGGCAAACTTGTTTGCCGGAGGGATTGTCTGCTGAATTCGCTGGTTGTGAGGCGCTTCGCGCCTCGCGACAAGCGGATGGTATCCGCAGCGTTGTAGCCGGTAGCGAAACGACCGGCTACAACGCTACGGATGAGGAGCGCGCTGTTTGCGTCTGTCTCAATCAGTTTGATGTCATAGCGGTCGCGCTTGCACGGCATTTATTTATTGGCGCACTACTCATCCTGGGCGATGTCCCCGAGGTACGAGGGGACATCACTGAACTGAGCTACGGCGGTAAAGCCTTTCGCTCAGATTAAGGCTCAACCGGAACTGGTGTGATGCCTAACACCGTCAACCGGAATCAATGTGGTCAATAAAATCAAACTGTTACGCAAACTATTGTTAAGATATCAATCTTTTAACGATGGTATTAAGAGCAAAAAAAATGGCACTTTTTGATTTTAATGTAACTAACTGTAAAACAACGCAAAAATGGCAAAAAGAGGGTCATTTTACCACACCAGTTCCGGTTGACCCATACTTTTTGATGCAATCGCCCTGTACAACTAATAAAAACATATTGATTTTATCGTACAATTTGGGTATTATAATAAAATTAAAAGTTGCTTCGCTTGTAGAACAATGCGTTCATACGTATGAACGATTTTCATAATTTATGTTATTTCAGATAGTTATACCTTTAGCCTCCTTCTTTATCTCAGTTCCTCTCTACAGATCGCCTTAATACTTTACAGGTAGCGGGATATAATTTTTAAAAAAATGGCAGGGTATACCTGTTTCATCCTGTAAAGAAACGTATCAATTTATCTGAGCGCTATAGAATGCCAACAAGATTTGAAAAACTCTCTTGAGGGGTGGCTGATTGTGAAAATCAGGCACGGTGACACGTTACTGTAAGCGGCTTTTTCAGCCGCAGGCTGATTATTCTTCATAACTTTCTTCCGGAAAGTAATGAAAATAAAATATCCTGTAAATCCTGTTCATCCTGTCTAAAAAAACAGAAACTTATAAACTAATGAGCGTCCCAGACTTGCCCCTGATATATTCTTGTCCCCCAGCAATTACTTGATACTATAGTGAAATCTAATTTTTTTAAACGGGGTATTGGGTTAACTCCAGTCTGCATCTGGTATCACTTTGAATATACAAGCTTTTTAATCATTTACGCTTTTATCATATAAATCAACTGGAAGTTCCATTAATTCAATAAGTTATAGCTGTTTAACTGGAGTCAACCTGATATCTAATTTTTTTATACGCTTCTTTACAAAAAATGTAGTAACAGATTTTATTGTATTTTTTATTTTGATATTTTGGTTTCGTTGTACCAACTTCGCCATAACCACCCCAAAAGCATTGTTATTCGAACAAAACCTGTTGGAATAAAAAACTGATATAATTGAAACAATTTGAAAATTTCCGGAATTTAACACCCCCTCCATTTTAAACGGAGAGAGGATATAAGCTTTAGCGCTGGCGCAGGAATGATGGCAGAGATTTTCGTGTTTTGCCTGCGAGCCAATATATGTTCTTTATTTCTTAACAATCTCTCAATGAGAAACTGGTCCGCCTTTTTATATCTTACCACTTTTGGTGGATGCCGGAGCGGAAATGTCATTTCTTCAAGCTGAAGATTGGCCACGCCGGATTTAATAACCCCTTTTGTGTGTGTTGCAGCCTCTCCAAATCCGATATTGGAAACAAGGGTAGTATTTGGCCAAACCGAGAGAGCGTTCCGTTCCCAAACGGCAAACCTCCATTGGTAATCCCAATAGTCGGCCTTCCCTCTATTATTATACGCCTGATCAAAGATGTACCGCCAATATTCAACAGATATTTATATCTTGACAAACGGTCACTCAGAGCACTCTGAAAGAGAACCACGGAGACAATGAGAAAACCGAGGGCAACGACTGAACAAAACCCATACACGCTACTGAACCAGAAAACCGGAATTAGTTGTAAAATCAATGACGCTCCCAACGACGCTAAAACAAAGGTAGTTAGGTGAAATACAAAAATAAACATTGCGACCGTGACAACAGCGCTGGAAATCAGGCTGACAAAAGCCATCCAAAAAGGAATATCCGAAATGAAAATCACTCCTGTTTCAAGAAAGAAACGTAAAGTATCACTATATAACTTGAATAGACTGTATATTCTTGAGTTTTCGAATTTTAATCGTTGACAAAATTATGCAATAAAATCCACCTGTTGCTCCTGTCATGTGTTGTCCCGTCATTCCCGCGAAGGCGGGAATCCAGAAAGGAGAGGTACAAAAGAACTTATGGCAATTCATGGAGTGGACACAGGCATTGTGGCTAACCTTCTGAAATAATAGCAGCTATTAGTTTCGCCATAGAACGAGCAAACTGGATTCCCGCCTTCGCGGGAATGACGGTGAACCTGGCCAACCTGCTAATTCTATGTCAAGAACTATTTTTCGAAAACTCAAGTATATTCCAATTGACGAAAAACGCCATTATTATGTTGCCTTTATACTATCATTAGCGATACGTGCAGCATCTCGCTCGCCAAAATAATAGGTTATCAAGAAGGGAGCGTGCATAGCCATATTAAGAATGAAAAGAGCGACTAAAATAAGTAACATATTCGCGGGATAAAGATGCTTTACAGACTTCGTCATATCAGACTTCTCCCCTCCCCCAGCCCCTCTATACAGAGGAGCAGAGGTATCTTAAAAGGCTAGAACAATGCGTAGATAAACGGTGCTACGGTGCTGCTTTCGGTGAAAACAACCAGGATACTCAGAAGAAAGAGCACAAAGACAATGGGCAGCAACCAATATCGCTTTCTATACTTTAAGAATTCCCAAAATTCAGTGAAGATGGATTGATTCGCCATGTTTTTCTCCTCAATATCTTTAATATCTTTTTAAAAATCGTTCCTTCGGTTGTGCGGGTTCCGTTCGAGCCACCCAGTATGACGAAGCCTTTTTGTCTGGCCTTAGAGGCAGCGGAGAGCCCCCAAACAAACGCTTGATGAGAGTAGCGGGGGTAATTACCAGAAAATAGGCCAGGGTGAAAATCAGAGCAGTTATGATCCTGCCGACGAAATGAGCAATTTTCAGCCAACCCGCATAAACCGGCTTTAATTGTGCGGGAATCAAAATGAAACCAAACCCGAGGAGAAACAAGAAGCCGAAAAAATAAGCAGGAAAAGGCTTTCTCATCCAAAACCCAAGGGCACACAAAGATCCGAAGAAGATAAAGGCAACGACTCCAAATTTTCGTATCTCTCTGATATCAGTCGAGCTCAAGCTCATTACGCCAATCTCCCTTTTCTTTCCATGTGGGTTGTTCTTCTTTGAACAGGATATAATCTTCTATGGCCAGCACATCCATCTCTGTTCGCATAAAACACCTGTAGGCATCTTCCGGTGAGCAAATAATGGGCTCGCCCCTGATATTGAAGCTGGTATTGACTATTACAGCGCAGCCGGTAAGATTTTCAAATTCCGAGATGACCGCATGATAGTCAGGCTTATCCTTTTGATTTACAGTCTGTAGGCGGGCTGAATAATCGAGATGTGTGACAGCCGGAATATCGCTCCTTTTCACCTTCAGACACTCCAGCATTGGCATTCCCTCCCCTGAAGGTTGAGGGAGACGTCTCTCATTTCGGACATCTGCAACCAAAAGCATGTAGGGACTTGATCTGTTTATGTCAAAATACTTAGATGCCTTTTCTTCTAATACCGAAGGAGCAAACGGTCTGAAAGATTCTCGATACTTTATCTTTAAATTCATCACCTTCTGAGTATCTTCCCGCCTGGGATCTCCAAGGATACTTCTTGCTCCCAATGCCCTTGGTCCAAACTCCATACGGCCTGCCATGTACCCAACAATCTTTCCTTCAGCGATATGTTCAGCAATGATTCTTGCTCTGCTATTTGAGTCCAGTTTATGATAAGGGTAGCCTTTGCGCGCAAGGAAGGTTCTAATCGCATCATTGGAAAAGGAAGGTCCAAGATATGATCCGTGCTGAGCGTCATGCCCGTTAGGAGTCGGCCTTTTGTTTCCAAGATAACGATACCAAACGGAAAGAGCGGCTCCAAGAGCCCCGCCGGCATCGCCGGCAGCGGGCTGGATCCATATGTCTTCAAAAGGACCTTCCCGCACTATGCGACCATTTGCAACGCAGTTAAGAGCCACGCCGCCCGCAAGACAAAGATACTTCTGGTTCGTTTCTTTGTGAACATGATTCACCATCCTCAAAATGATCTCTTCGGTAACAGCCTGAATGCTCGCCGCAATGTCCATTTCTCTTTGTGTGATTTCTGTTTCAGGCATACGGGGCGGGCCGCCAAAGAATTTGGCAAAACGCCTGTTGGTCATGCGCAGGCCTCCCAAGAAATCAAAACAAGAAAGATTTAACCGGACAGAACCGTCATCTTTCATGTCTACAAGTTCCGAGAGAATGAGATCCTTATACCGTGGCACGCCATAGGGGGCAAGACCCATGAGCTTGTATTCGCCTGAATTGACTTTGAACCCGGTAAAATAAGTGAAAGCAGAGTAAAGCAACCCCACAGAATCCGGAAAATGGAGTTCTTTGAGGAGAGTAATGTCCTTGTTCTTTCCAAACCCATAACTTGCAGTAGCCCATTCGCCTACACCATCAATGGTTAAAATGGCAGCCTCGTCAAAAGGCGATGGGTAAAAGGCAGAAGCTGCATGAGCCTCATGGTGCTCCGTATAGAGCACATCCCCTTCATAGCCTGTTTCTTTTTTTATGACCTTATCGATATGCAGCTTTTGTCCGAGCCAGGGTGGCATGGCTTTCAGCCAGGATCGAAGGCCTCCAGGCGCAACTGTCAAGTAACCCATGAGGAGGCGTTCAAAAGTCAGGAATGGTTTGTCATAGAAAACCATATAATCTATGTCCTGGATATTGATACCCCCTTCTTCCAGACAGTATTTAATGGCGTTTTTGGGAAATCCCGGATCGTGTTTTTTGCGGGAAAATCGTTCCTCTTGCGCGGCGGCTACAATACTGCCGTCTATGACTATGCATGCGGCGCTATCATGATAAAAACAAGATAGACCCAAAATAAATGTATGGGAACGACTATAACCCATTCGCTATTCCGCCCTTCTTCTTTGACAATTCAATATTTTCTTAAACTTCGTCTTCCTTGACCTTGCAAAAAATATCTCATTTCAGGATGAACACTATTCTTATGAAAGCCCATCACGATGAAGATTGCGATAGGATTCCAGCTCACCTTTGTGGTATTTCATTAAGTAAAGATATATATCTTTGGCAATAGCTTCATGACCATCGATGTTCGGATGAGGATCATTGCGTGAACGTTGATAAGGAGTTATGTTCTCAACAAAACCAATTCCATGCTGTAGCGAAAGTTGTTCAATAATCTTCGAATATGACAACCAATTTCTTCTTGATGTTGCATCATCACTGACCCGACACCAAGAAACATTCCACTCATAACCGGCAATATCATTCTGGGAAAAGAGCGCAAGTCGTGCTCCCGCTTGATCAATAAGAGAGCTGGCTTCTTTTACGAGCGCAAAATACAGTTTCCACTTGGGAGAATTGATGTCTTGTTCTTTGGCGTAATACATGTTTCTTGCCCAATATCTATGAAACCACCTTTTTTCCAACAATTTTAATATGGTTTCCTTGTCATTCTCATACCCTGATGTCGTTATCATAACGCACAATTCATTCAAATCTAACTCATCATCAATATTCTCCTCCAGATACTGTAACAACGGATTGGTTTTCGTCAATTGAAAGGCAAATTCTAATTGGTCTATTTGGTTTCTGCTTACTACATACCTCGATAATCTTTGCAACTGACCATCTTCTGTTTGTGAGACCGCAGATTCCGCCCATTTATAGGCAAAATAAATAGAATATAGACGCTTGCCTATTTCAAATTTTAGAATCTGAAACTTGATTCTATCCTTCCAGTTCCATTTTTTCATGAAATAGGGGTTCTTATGCCTACTAAGCTGATCATTATCATTTATAGTATAATAGAATGGTTTCCACCCCTTACGTTCTTCATTCTCATTTGCGAAATACATGTTATTGTCAAGGTCGTTTGAACAGAATTGTATGATCGCTAACTTAGGTTTGTATTTTAACCCCTCATTTTTCAATGCCTCCAGTTGTTGGTCTGTTCCCCATCCGCCGTAAGCTATATTTAGCACTTCAACATTAAATCCCTCTTTGCGCAACCTATCTTCCAGAATACGTGTATATACCTTATCTGCGGGAACAGTCGCACCAAAGGTAATAGAATCACCTAACACAAGAATACGATAGGTTCTCCTCCGGTTGTCAAACGTTCTGTCTTTGTCGCGCCAACCATGATTGTTTGCCGGTTGAGCCCACGCTTCCCCTGTGTCTGGATCACGCATCTTTATAATCTCATGAGAATTATATCCCCATCCATACAGTAGTGTATTCTTCGCAAGTCTATGTCCGATAGTCGCAAAGGTAAATGGAACATATGTTCGTAAAAGGAACTCTGCTGCGAAAAGAGTAACAAGGAGAACAACCGCTATAAAAAGACAATTCTTCATTGTTATGAAATGTTTTGTCATCCGAAAACCTGAACCTCGACCTCTTTCGTTTTACATATCCAGCATTCCATCATTATTTGGAAGGACTATTTTTTGCTTTAAGAACACTATATTAGCTTATCTTTCACTAAGATATTCATAGCTGTACTACATGTTGTGGTTAGTCCAGTCAAAGGGATACCCACATAAGAAAAAAAGTAACTGTACGACGACCGCATAGATTTATGCTGAAAATTTTGTCCATTAATCTGCATTATCCGCTCATCGTCACGGTAACGTTCCAATAATTCCCTGTAATGGGGGACATCCTATAATCCTTCTGTCAAGCATAAAGCGTACGTTTTTAATAAACTAATTAAATCAACAAGATAGGAGAACAGTTAATTTCTGGGCGCATTTCTCCTTATAGTTTATTAAAAAAAAATCGGCGAATCTCTCACTATCGCGAACCACGCATCTGATCGTTACGATTATCCAGCATGCAGCAACTAAATACTGCCACTAATCATCCCTTATCCAGATTTCAAAGTTCAGTGAG